>NZ_JAODZG010000002.1:0-231902 GCF_029835135.1 Stenotrophomonas sp. GD04145
CGTGAATCCGGCGACCAGCTGGAAACGCTGGGTGGTCAGCAGTTGCAGGCCCGCCATCGCAAACAGGGTGAACACCGCAGACAGCGTACCGGCCAGGAATGCCGGATTGCGGAAGATCGCGAAGTCCAGCAGTGGATGCGGCAGGCGCTGCTGGCGGCGGGCAAACGCGGCGCCCGCCGTCAGCGCCAGCACCGATGCCGCCGCGCCGAGGCCATAGGAAGGCGGCGTGGCGATCAGCGATTTGATCGCCAGCACCAGCCCCGACAGCGCCGCCAGCGCCAGCAGCGAGGACAGCAGATCCCACGGCCGGGACGTGTCGCGCTGCCCCTCCGGCGCCAGCAGCAGCGTCGCGACGAAGGCCACGATCACCACCGGCACGTTGACCAGGAACACCGATCCCCACCAGAAATGCTGCAGCAGCCAGCCACCGATGATCGGTCCGAGTGCGGCGCCGACGATCGCCACCGAGCCCCAGATCGCGATGGCGATGTTGCGCTCACGCTCTTCATGGAAGCTGAGGCCGATCAGCGCGAGCGTGGCCGGCATCATCGCCGCGGCGCCCATGGCGAGCAGCGCACGGGCAGCGATCAACTGCGCTGCGGTGACAGAGAACGCTGCCGCCAGCGAAGCCACGCCGAAGACCACCAGGCCGATCAGGAACATGCGACGGTGACCGATGCGGTCGCCCAGCGTGCCCGCACCGAGCAGCAGGCCAGCCATCACCAGTGGATAGGCATTGATGATCCACAGTGCCTGACCCGCGCTGGCGGAAAGTTCTGCCGTCAGTGTGGGCAGCGCCGTGTACAGCACCGAGTTGTCCAGCGTCACCAGCAGCAGGCCGGCGGCCACCGTGAACAACAGCGACCAGCGCCGGGCACGGGACAGGGCCGGAGCATCGGCCAAGGACTGGGACAAGGCCATGGGGAACAAACCTGGGCAAGAAGGTTGCATTAACTATACAGGATGTCCTGTATAGTTATAGCCCTGCAGCGACACGTTCAGGTTTCGACCCAGGCGCTGTTCAGCCCCGGCAGGCGCCGCGGGTGCTACCTGCAGTCCACCGGCAACGCCGCCACCGCCGCGACCACCTGTTCCTGCATGCCCTGCCCCACGGCCATGTCGAGTTCGCCCGCGATGTCACCGTGCTGGCGCCGCAGCTCGTCCTCGCACAGGCTGCGCACCCGGGCCCGCGCGTTCGCCCGCAGCGACGCACAGCGCCAGTCCGCGTCGCCGAGCGGCAGTACCGAATAAACCACGCTGTTGCATGCGTTGGAGGCCCGCTCGCGCAGCGTATGCCCACCGAAATCCCGCGGCGCCCTGCTGCGCGTGGGATCGAAGTAGCTGTCCGGGAAGGTGCGAGCATACTGCTCGATATCGACGTGCAGCACGCGGCCACCGGCCGCTGCGAGGGGCAGCGGATCCGTGCAGCGGGCACTGTCGGCGCGGTGCTGGATGTAACGGTAGATGGGACGGTCAAGGCCTGGATCCTCCGCAGTCACCGCACTCACCGCGGCCAGTACCGGCAGCGCGGCACGGTTGGCCATGCGCGCGAGCAGCCCTGCCTCTGCCGGCCGGCAGCGGTCGCGCAGGGTTGCCACCAGCAGGAATGCCACGTCGTTGCGGAAGGCCGCATCGTCCCCCATCCGCCGCTCGATCCGCTGCCGCATCTCGTCGGTGGGCGCCACGGAAGTGGCCTGCGGCGGCTGCGGCTGCGCTGTCCGCAGGTACAGCCACCCGACCGCCGTGGCTGTCACCGCCAGCAGCGCCATCGCCAGTAGTGGACGCCCGCGCATCAGTTGTGGATCGGCGTCAGTGTGGCGGCCGCCACATCGTAGGAAGCGCTGGCGATGTCGGCGTCGAAGCGCTTGACCTGCACCCGCCCGGCGAGTCGATAGGGGTCCCACAGCGCACCCAGCGTGATCGGCGTGGCCAACGTCACGTGGATCATCTGGTTCGGCGGTGGTGGGGGTACATGGATGCAGGCACCATAGAACGGGACGAACAGCACCTCGTCCACGCGTCCGTCGTCGGTGGTGCCCAGGGGCACGACGTAACCGTCCAGGTCCACCGCACGTCCATCCACCGATGCCACCACGCGCGAAGAGCCGAACTGCCGGGCGCGCTCCGGACGGGAGTGGTCGATCGCCTGACCGGGCGGCGTGCCGGCGCCGCTGTCGTCAATCAGGCCACCGACGCCGGCCATGCCGTCGCGTGACAGGCCGATCTGCGGCGGCGGTCGCTGGAAACGGTCCTCGTCCGGCATCAGGACGTCCCAGCGGTCGATCGGGCGTGCCGACGGAGACGGCGCCGCAGCCGGCAACGGTGCCGGCTGCTGTCCGGCACCGTCAGGCACGCGGGCGCATCCGGCCAGCAGCACGCATCCCACGAGCCCTGCAAGGCAATCACGGCGCATAGGGTTTCAGCCGTGCATCGCGCATGCTGTAGGCAGAGCCTGCCAGCTCATCGTCCAGGCGCTCGGCGTGCAGGTTTCCGGCCAGGAAGAACGGAGCGTACATGTCAGGCATCTCGATTGCCCGTTCCAGTACCACGTGCACGATCTGGTTCGGCGGCGGTGGTGGCACATGGATGCACGCGCCGTAATACGGGACGAACAGGAATTCACTGAGCCGTCCTTCCGCAGTACTGGCGAGCGGCACCACGTAGCCCGGCAGGCGCACCGGGCGCTGCAGCACGGCGTCGACGGTGCGGAACGTGCCGAACTGCGGCATGCGTCGGCTGCCGTTGTGCTCCACCTCAGGGCCTTCGCCACGTTCCAGCGCCGCCAGCTCGTCGGCGGGCATCATCTGCAGCCAGTCCAGCTCCTGCTCTTCCACGGTCGCTGCGCCCTGATCCGCCACCGGTGGCGGCAGCGCCTGCACGCCGGTGTCGACCGGCCGCTCGCAGGCAACCAGCATCAGCAACACTGGCAAGCCACCCAGCCGGCGCATGCTCATCCCGGCGACGCCAAACCGTCGGCGAGCGTGCGCCGGTAGGCCAGCGCGGCCGGCACCAGGCCCGCCACGGCGCTGACCAGCAGCAGGCCCGCCACCCAGCCCAGCTCGCGCGCATCCGGCCAGACGTGGGTGATCGACAGGCCATACTGCGCCAGCGCCCAGCTGCGTCCCACGGCACTGGCCTGCACCAGCGCCGCCAGTGCCAGCCCGCACGCCAGCGCGCTGGTCGCCACCGCCTCCACCACCAGCAGGCCGGCGATGTAGCGCGGGCGCGCCCCGACCGCGCGCAGCACCGCCATCTCGCGGCGCCGTTCCTGCAGGGTTGATACCAGCAGCGCCACCAGCGAGACCATTCCCAGCAGCACCACCATCGCGCTGATCAACCGCAGTGCCCGCTCGGCCGTGCCCAACGACTGCCACAACTGCTGCAGGGTGACGCCCGGCAGGATCGCCAGCATCGCCTCCTCCGGATAGTCGTTGATCGTGCGCTGCACGGAGAACGTCGCGATGCGGGTATTCAGGCCAAGCATGAAGGCGGTGATGCTGGTCGGGGTCAGATCAAGCCGCCGCGCCTGCTCCGCGCTGACATGCTGGCCGGGCAGCTGCACGCCGGAACGCCAGTCGATGTGGATGGCTTCGATCGCCGGCAGCGATACCAGTACCGACGCATCCACCGGTGTTCCGGTGCGCTGCAGGATCCCCACCACGCGGAACGGCTTGTCGGCATGCGTGGCCAGGGGCACCGCCCCGGTGCCATGCGCCAGCACGATCGGGTCGCCCGGCGTGATGTTCTGCGCCTGCGCCACCTCCGCGCCGATCACCGCATCGTACAGGTCCGAGAAGGGCCCGCCCTGTGCGAAGACCAGTTCATGACCGGCACCGTAGCGGTAATGCTCGAAGTAGCCGCCGGTGGTGCCGACCACGCGGTAGCCCCGCCAGGAATCGCCCAGCGAGAGCGGCACCGACCACTTCACCTGCGGCAGCGCCGACAGCGCCTGATAGGACTGCCAGGAGACATTGTTGGTTGGATCACCGATATGGAACACCGAATAGAGCAGCAGGTTCACCGGTCCGGAGCGCGCACCCACGATCAGATCGGTTCCGGACACTGTGCTGGCAAAACCTTCATGCGCCTGCGTGCGGACCCGCTCCACGCCCAGCAGCAGAGCCACGCTGAGGGCGATCACCAGCACCGTGAGGGCAACACTGAGCGCGCGGCTGCGCAGGCTGGCCCAGGCAAGTTCAAGCATGGGCAGCTCCGGCATGATTGATCTCGGCCAAGACGATGACCCGGTCGAACAGAGGCTGCAGGCTTTCATCGTGGCTGACCACCAGCGCGGTGGTGCCGCAGGCCTGGCATTGCCGGGTCATCAGGCGCACGAACGCGTCCGCCGCGTGCCGGTCCAGTGCCGAGGTGGGCTCGTCGGCAAGCAGCACCTGCGGCCGCCCGATCAGTGCGCGTGCTGCTGCCACGCGCTGCTGCTGGCCGACACTGAGCCTGCCCGCCGGACGGCCCATCAGCGTCGGGTCGATCTGCAGGGACTGCAGCAGCCGTGCGATCTCCTCGTCCAGCGCTGCGCCGACGCGCTGCCTGCGCAGCCGCGAGAAGCGCAGACCCAGCGCGATGTTCTCGCGCACGCTGAGGAACGGCAGCAGGTTGAACTGCTGGAAGATCACGCCCAGCTGGTCGGCACGGAAGCGGTCGCGGGCCGGACCGTTCATCGCATGCAGGGAGTGTCCGGCGACGTCGACCCGGCCCTGGCGAGCGCGCAGCACGCCGGCCAGCACACCCAGCAGGGTGCTTTTGCCACCGCCACTGGCACCGCGCAGCAGCACGCTGCTGCCCGCATCGACGCGCAATGCCGGAATCTCCAGTACCGGGCGATCGCCGTAGGCGAAGCGCAGGTCCTGCACATCGATGACCGCCGCACTCACTGCGCAAGTACCACGCGCAGAGTCTCGGCGGTCAGCACGTGCCGTCCCTGTCCGGCGGGCGTGGTGCTGTTGACGATGACCTCATGCAGGCCAGGGAACAGCACCGGCAGGCGGACCACCAGCACCCGCAGCGCGGACGGATGCGCGCACTGGAAACGCAGTCCGGCACTGAAGCCGGCATGGCCGTGGTGCCCGGCGTCGCGCATCGGGTCTGCAGCGAATCCGTCGGCGGCCACGCTGCTGGCGGCAAGGCGGCACTGGGCCGCAGTCGGCAGGGTGACCCATGCGCCTTCCTTCAGCAGTGCCTTCGCACGTGCGAGCGCGGCGCGCTCCTGCGGGGTGGCGGGCGGTCGCTCGAAATCGAGCAGGCCGATACCGGGGGCCTGCATTGCCAGGTCCAGTGTTCCCCGTTCGAGCGCCACATCGACCGTGGCCTGGCCATGCACATGCGCGCCCTGCTGGCGCACCTCATGGGCGTGGGCGGACGCCGCAGAAAGCAGCAGCAGAAACGTGGCGGGAAGCTTCATGAGGGCACCGTTAGTGTTACTATGTAACATTATGGACCACATCCCCACCGTTCCTGCAAGGGGTCTGCCACAGCCGCCAGCATCGGCACGCTGGCATCCCCGTTTCGATCTGGCCGGCGCAGGGCTGTCATTGGCCTGCGCAGCGCACTGCATCGCGCTGCCGCTGCTGCTGGCCTTCGTCCCGGCGGCCATGATGGCGTTGCGCTCGTTCCAGCACCCCGGCCATGCCCTGATGACCACCCTGCTGCTGATGTCACGCTGGGAGTGGGCGTTCGCGTTGCTCGCCTCGCTGCTGGCGCTGGCCAGCACCGCTGCGGGCCTGCGCCGGCACCGCCACTGGCTGCCGATGCGACTGGCCCTGGCTGGGGCTGGCCTGCTGTTGTCCGCATCGCTGTATCCACCGCTGAAGGAATCGCTGCTCTGGCACGGCATGGCCACCGCCTGCGGCGGTGGGCTGCTGGCGATGGCCCACCTGTGCAACCGCCGCGCCCTGCGTGCCTGCCCACGCGCGCGCCGATGATGGGAAGGGCGGGTCGGCCCGGCACCGGCCAACCTGACAGATCGGTAATGTCCGGGTCAGGGCCACGAAAGGTGCCCGCCGTCAGCCTGAGCGCCCCATTCCTGCAGGCACCCACCATGTCGTCTTCGCTCCGCCGCTCCGCCGCTCTGCTCCTGCTGCTGCCGGGCGTCGCCGCCGCTCCGCTGGCCCTTGCACACCCCAGCCTGGTGAAGGCAACGCCCGCCGCCGATGCCAGCGTCGCCCCTGCCAACCGCATCGAGCTGACCTTCAGCGAGCGGGTGATGCCGCGCGCCACCCGCATCGAACTGAGCATGGCCCATGGCCGCACCCTGATGGCGATGCCTGCCCTTTCCCAGCAGGTGTCGGACGATGGTCACCGGCTGGTCGTGAGTTTCGCCAAGCCGCTGCCTGCCGGAGACTATCGCCTGCAGTGGCGCGCCGTCGGCCAGGACAGCCACCCCGTCACCGGCGACTATCGTTTCAGCGTGAAGTAAGCTGCGGTGGTGATCGAACTGTCTCCCTATGCCCTGCGGCTGGCGTTGTACCTGGCCTTGATGCTGCTGTTCGGCAGGATGCTGTTCATCCGCCCTGCGCCTGCGCGTCGCATCTTCCTGCCACTGGCCGTGATCGCGCTGGCAGTCGTGCTGCTGGACGCGGCGGTGCGGGTGACAGGCGTGCTGGGGCTTCCGCTTGCCGCGGTCGATCAAGCGACCGTCGCATGGTTCACCACCGCCACACCGGTCGGCGAAGCGGCACTGGTGCGTGCGCTGGCGCTGCTGGCAATGCTGCCGCTGCTTGCCGCAAGCGCGAAAGTGGCCGGGGCACGCCGTGTCATCCTGCTGCCGCTCTCGGCGGTCGCCCTGGCAAGCCTGGCCTGGAACGGCCACGCCGCCGCCGGCGACGGCATCCGCGGTGCGCTGCGCCTGGCGGCCGGGACCGTCCACCTGCTCGCCGCAGGCGCATGGGTCGGCGCGATCGCCGCGGTGCTGCATCTGGCCCTGCGCACCCAGGGCCCTTCCCTGCGTGAACGCACCCATGAACTCTGGCAGGTGGCGCATGGTTTCGCCCTGCCCGGTACGGTAATCGTGGCCCTGCTGGCGATGACCGGCACCTATACCTACGTGGATCTGCAGGGCTCGCTGCAGACCCTGTTCAACACCGCGCACGGGCGCTGGCTGCTGTTCAAGCTGGCCCTGGTCGCGGGCATGCTCGGCCTGGCCGCGCTGCACCGCTGGCGGCTGGTGCCGGCACTCGCCACCGCCATCCGTGGCGGCTGGCAGTTCCGCCCGCTGCGCTCGCTGCGTCACAGCCTCACCTTCGAGGCCGCACTCGGGCTGCTGGTACTGGCCTGCGTGGCCGTGCTCGGCACGCTGGACCCGCTGGCATGAGGGCGGCGCTGCGCGGGCCGGCATGCACACGATGAAGCTGCTGATCGTCGAAGACGAGCCCAAGACCGGCAATTACCTGCGACAGGGCCTGATCGAAGCGGGCTACGTGGTCGATCTCGCCTGCGACGGCGTGGACGGCCTGCATCTGGCGGCAAGCGGCGAGTACCAGCTGGTCATCCTCGATGTGATGCTGCCCGGTCTCGATGGCTGGAACGTCCTGTCGCGCCTGCGCGATGCGGGGTGGCAGGTGCCGGTGCTGTTCCTGTCGGCGCGCAGCAGCATTGCCGACCGCGTGCAGGGGCTGGAACTGGGTGCCGATGATTACCTGGCCAAACCTTTCGCCTTCGCCGAGCTGCTGGCACGCGTGCGTACCCTGCTGCGACGCGGCCAGGGCCAGTCTCAGCCTGACCGCATCGTCGTCGCCGATCTGGTGGTGGATACGCTTCGCCGGCGCGTGGAGCGCGGTGGCCAGCGCATCACACTGAGCCCGAAGGAATACGCGCTGCTGGAGCTGCTGGCACGACGGCGCGGCGAGGTCCTGCCACGCTCGTTGATCGCCTCGCAGGTGTGGGACATGAATTTCGACAGCGACACCAATGTCATCGATGTGGCGATACGCCGCCTGCGCGCCAAGATCGACGATGGCTTCGCCGAAAAGCTGGTGGTCACCGTGCGCGGGATGGGCTACGTGCTGGAGGCACCCGAGGTCGAAGCAGCGCAACCGCAATGAGCCTGCGACGCTCCATTGCCGTCCGCCTCACCGTGCTGTTCGCCACGGTCGGTACGCTGGTGCTGGCTGCACTGGGCGTGGCGATCTATCTGAGCGCGCGCCATGATCTGGTCGCACAGGATTTCGCCGAACTGGAGAACAAGGCCGCGTTGATCGCCGACCTCGCCGGCAGCGGCACGTCCGATGAGCGCGCCCAGCGCCTGGGCGATGCGCTGCGCCACCATCCCGATATCGCCTTCCACATCGTCGATGAGCAGGGCGGCGTGCTCTTCTCCACCGCGCCGCAGGCCTTGCGCGCGCATGCGCGGACCCAACCCGCCGACACTGAACCGCGCCGCCATGACTGGACGCTGGCCGACGGAAGCCGCCTGCACGCCCTCAATCTGCGGCAGACGCTGGCCGATGGCAGCAGCCTGGCCACCCTGCTGGCGATCGACGATGCGCGCCATGCCGACTTCCTGCAGCGCTTCCGCCACCTGCTGGCCGTCGCTCTGGTCGCTGCTGCGGTGGCCAGCAGCCTGCTGGGGGGCTACGTCGTGCGGCAGACGCTGCGCCCACTGCGCACGCTGGCCGACGAGGCCCGCCATATCACCGCCGGACGACTGCAGCGCCGGCTCACGGCCGAGCACGTGCCCGTCGAACTGGAACAGCTGGCGCAGAGCCTGAACGGGATGCTGGCGCGGCTGCAACAGGACTTCGAGCGCCTCAGCGGGTTCTCCGGAGACCTCGCCCACGAACTGCGTACGCCGATCACCAACATGCTGACCCAGGTGCAGGTGGTGCTCGCGCACCCCCGCAGCAACGAGTCCTATCGCGAGACGCTGCTCTCCTGCGCGGAAGAGCTGCAACGGCTGGCACAGACCGTGGGCGATCTGCTCTATCTGGCCCAGGCCGAAGCACCCGGCGCCCTGCCCTCGCGCGAGGGGGTGGCGCTGGATGCGATGGTCGATGCGCTGCTGGAGTTCTACGATCTGCTGGCCGAGGAGCGCCAGCTCACGCTGCGGCGGGAAGGCAGCGCAGAAGCCAACGGCAACCGCCTGATGCTGCACCGGGCGGTCGCCAACCTGCTTTCCAACGCCCTGCAGCACGCCACGCCGGGTACGGAGATCGTGGTGCGGCTGGACGGCACCGGGCCCACGAGCCGGATTGCTGTCCACAACCTCGGTCCGTCGATTCCCATGCAGGCACTGCCCCGCTTGTTCGACCGGTTCTTCCGCGGCGAGCGCGGCCGGCACGAGGGCGCCGGGCTGGGATTGGCGATCACCCGCGCCATCGTGCAGGCCCATGGTGGATCGGTGAGCGTGGTCTCCGACGCATCGGGCACCGTGTTCGAGCTGGCCCTGCCGGGCGCTAGCGGTCCGGCGCAAACACGCCGGCAATCCAGTCGATGAATACCCGCAACCGCGGCGACGGCGTGCGGTTGCGCGGGTGAACCAGGCTCAACGGGCTGGGTGTGGGCGGCGATTCCGCCAGCAACTCCAGCAACTGACCACGTTCGATATAGGGATCCAGCCGGTAGCGCGGCGCCTGGATGATGCCGAGCCCCGCCAGTGCCGCCCCCAGGAAGGCATCTGCGCCGGATACCCGCACGGTTGCCGGCAGAGGCACATGGCGCACCTGCCCGGCCTGCTGGAACTCCAGAGGAATCAACTGTCCGCTGGCACCGGAACGGAAACCGACCATCCGATGACCGGACAGCAGCGCGTCGATACTGTCCGGCAGCCCATGCGAACCCACGTAGGACGGTGAGGCAACGGTGACTTCGCGCAGCAGTGCCAGGCGCCGCGCGACCAGATCGCTGTCGGCCAGGGTGCCGACCCGAAGCGCGGCATCCACGCCTTCGCGCAGCAGATCCACGTAGCGATCCCCCTCGCTCACGTCCAGCTCGATGTCGGGATAGCGCTGCAGGAACTCGGGCAGGTGCGGAAACAACAAGTGCCGACCAAGCGTTCCGTGCACTTCGATGCGCAGCGTGCCGCGCGGCGGGACATCACGGAATGCGGCTTCGGCATCGTCCATGTCGGCGATCAGGCGCAGGCAGCGGCCATAGAAGGCTTCGCCCTCGAGGGTCGGCACCACCCGTCGCGTGGTCCTGTGCAACAGCCTCACCCCCAGCCGCCGCTCCAGCGCCTTGATCGCGTCGGTCACCGTGGCCCTCGGCAGCCCCAGGTCCTCTGCAGCGCGGGTGAAGCTGCGACGTTCGACGATACGGACAAAAGCGCGCAGGGCGGTGAATCGATCCATTGTTCGAACATCCGGATGATGTTGTCGGATTCTCCATAATTATCCGGGCGGCAGGAACCAGCAAGATGATGGGGCGCCACACGGGCGCGTCTTCGAAGGAAGCCTTCATGTCCAGCTCCTCTCCCCGTACCGTCGCCCTGGTCACCGGCGGCTCCCGCGGCATCGGCGCCGCGATCTCGCGTCGGCTGGCGGCCGACGGCCATGCGGTTGCGATCAACTATGCCGGCCGCCGCGAAGAGGCTGATGCCCTGGCCGCCGAGCTGGTCTCCGCCGGCGGCCAAGCCATTGCGCTGCAGGCCGACGTGGCCGATCCGCAGGCGGTGAGCCGCTTGTTCGATGCCGTCGAGGCTCGATTCGAGGGCATCGATGTGGTGGTCAACAGCGCCGGAGTGCTGCAGCTTGCGCCGCTGTCAGCCACCGACGACGCGTTGTTCGATCGGGTCACCGCCATCAATCTCAAGGGCGCCTTCAACGTGCTGCGCGAGAGCGCGCGACGCGTCCGCGACGGCGGCCGCATCGTCGCGCTGTCCACCAGCGTGGTCGGCCTCAAGCTGGAGAACTACGGCGTCTACGCCGCAGGCAAGGCGGCCGTGGAAACCCTGACGGCGATACTCAGCAAGGAGCTGCGTGGCCGTGGCATCACGGTCAATGCCGTGGCACCCGGCCCGACCGCGACCGACCTGTTCCTGGAGGGCAAGTCGCCGGAACTGATCGAGCGCCTGGCGCAGATGAATCCGCTGGAGCGGCTGGGCACGCCGGACGACATCGCCGGCGCGGTGGCTTTCCTGGCTGGAACCGACGGCGGCTGGATCAATGGCCAGGTGCTGCGAGCCAATGGCGGGATGGTGTGACAGCAAAGCCGCCGGGCATGGCCCGGCGCTACCGTTACGGCGTTGACATCGAGTACGGCGCCTGCGCGCCCTGCCCGGGCCAGTCCCTGTTCGGCTCGGCCTGCATGGTGAAGCGCAGCTCGCCCCCGGCCATGATCTCGTCGTGGCGCAGGAAGGTGCGCTGCAGCGGTTTGCCGTTCAGGGACACACTGCCCACATAGGTGTGTCTGTCATCCAGCCCCTCGGCCACGATGGTGAAGGTCCTGCCGTTGGGCAGGCGCATGGCGGTCCTTGGCAGGAACGGGCGGCCCAGGATGTACTCCCCCGAGCCCGGCGCCACCGGATAGAAGCCCAGCGCGGTGAACACGTACCACGCCGACATCTGGCCCACGTCATCGTTGCCGGCCAGGCCATCGGGACGGTCGGCGTACTGGGTGTCCATGATCTGCTTCAGGCGCGCCTGCGTGCGCCAGGGCTGACCAGCGTAGGCGTAGAGGTACGCAACGTGATGGCTGGGCTCGTTGCCATGCGCATACCAGCCGATCAGGCCGGTGATGTCTTCCATGTGCTCGAAGACCGCCGGATCGACCGTGGCGTTGAACACCTCGTCCAGCCTCGCCAGCAGCCGGTCGCTGCCGCCATGCGCGGCGGCCAGGCCCGCCACGTCCTGCGGGACGTACCACGAGTACTGCCAGGCATTGCCCTCGGTGTAGTCGGTGCCGTAGCCGCTGGCGCTGGGATCGAACGGGGTGCGGAAACTGCCGTCGCGCTTGCGCGCACGCATGAAGCCGGTGTCCTTGTCGAAGGCATTGCGCCAGTTCGCCGCACGCTTGTCGAATGTCGCCGCGATCTCGCTCCTGCCCATCGCCTGCGCCATGCGCGCGATGGTCCAGTCGTCGAACGCGTATTCCAGGGTCTTGCTGGCCGCTTCGCCCTCTTCATCGATGGGCACATACCCCAGCTCACGGTACTGCGCGATGCCGTCGTAGGGACCGTAATTGGCGGTCTCCACCATCGCGTCGAGCGCCTTTGCGGCGTCGAAGCCGCGGATGCCCTTCACATAGGCGTCGGCGATGACCGGCACCGCGTGGTAACCGATCATGCACCAGTCTTCCAGGCCGTGGAACGACCACACCGGGAGCATGCCGTACGGGCTGTGTTCGTGGTGAGCCAGCATCGAGTTGATGAAGTCGCTGTTGCGTTTTTCCGGCTGCACCAGAGTCAGCAGTGGATGCAGCGCCCGGTAGGTGTCCCACAACGAGAACGTGGAATAGTGGGCATACCCCTTGGCGACATGCACGGCGTTGTCGGGGCCGCGATACTGGCCATCCACATCCATGAACAGCGTCGGCCCCAGCATCGTGTGGTACAGGGCGGTGTAGGCGCTACGCCGCGCATGCTCCGGCGCATCGATGTCCAGCACCGACAGTGCCTGCGTCCATTCCTGCCGGGCCTGCGCACGCACGCGGTCGAAGTCGAAGTCGGCGACCTCGGCATCCAGGTTGGCGATCGCACCGGCCTCGCTCACGGGCGAGATCGCCACCTTCACCACCAACGGAGCATCCAGCCTGCCGAAATCGAACGTGCCGACCAGCTGGCGGCCTTCGATCTGTGCGCGCTGTGCCGGATCTTTCTCACCCGGCGGCGGGAAGCCCTTGTACACGATGTCCTGCTCGGTGTTGTGCAGCGCATGGCCTGCCAACGGTTGCGAGAAGCGCATGGCGAAATACAGCTGGCGCCCCGGCGCCCAGCCGCGGGTCTCGCGGAAACCGGTGATGGTGCCGTCCGTACGCACTCGCACCCGCGACCACAGCACCTTGCCCGGGTAGTCGTACATGCTGGTCCGCATGTCCAGCAGTACCTTGGCATCGACGCCCTTGGGGAAGGCGTAGCGATGCACACCGACCCGGGCGCTGGTGGTCAGTTCGGCGCGCACCTTGTAATCGTCCAGGGTCACCGCGTAGTAGCCCGGTTCGGCCTTTTCGTCGTCATGGCGGAAGCGCGACGCATAGCCGCTGCGGGGCCGTTGGGGGTCGCCGCGTTCCAATCCCGGGTTTCCGGTGAACGGCATCACCAGGATGTCGCCGAGATCAGAATGCCCGGTGCCGGAGAAGTGAGTGTGCGAAAAGCCGACGATGCTGCTGTCGTCATAACGGTATCCGGCGGCCCAGCCGTAGGCCTTCTCACGCGGCTGGATGCGCGTGTCCGGGCTGAGCTGGACCATGCCGAAGGGTATCGTCGCGCCGGGGTAGGTATGCCCTTCACCACCGGTACCGATGAAGGGGTCCACCGAGGCATACGCCTTCTCGGCGGCGGACTTCGAAGGCGCTGCCCAGGCCGCGCCGGAGGCGAGCATGGCGGTGGCGGCGAAGGCGATCAGGAGACGACGGTCCAGCGTGGGCATCGGCATTTGGATCGATTCAGATGGTGTACCGATGCTAGCACCAGTGCCCGTGCATCGCATGCTGCAGTGCGGCCGCAGTCCCCGGTGCAGCGTGCCCTCAGTCGGGCAGCGCGCCCTCCAGCGCGGCGAGATCGGCACGCACGCGCGGACGCACCACGCGTGCCACTTCCCGGCCGTCGTGCAGCAGGATCACCGTGGGCCACAGCTTCACCTGGAACGAGCGCCCGAGCGCCCGCCCTTTCCCATCCTCGATCTTCCAGTGCGCCAGATCATGTGCTTCCACGACCTCCTGCAGCGCCGGCTGTGCCGCCTGGCAATGGCCGCACCAGGGCGCACCGAATTCCAGCAGCTGCCAGCCGTCGCGCGCCTCCACTTCGGCGCGTGACGGCTCGCTGGACAGGTGCGTGCGCATGAAGGGCACCGAGGTTACCCCGCCAGGCTGCGCTGGATGTCTGCCAGCGGCGCGTTGGCCAGGTCCTTGGCGATGTCGCCCAGCAACCGTGCCTGCGTCTCCTTGTGCAGCAGCGGACGGATCCGTCCGAGCGTGGTGGGGTCGGCCACCAGCAGCAGGTGGGCATAGCGGTTGTTGAGCGCATCCTCGTTGAGCTGTTCGGCCACCTGCTTGGCGAAGGTCGCTTCGTTGAGCTGGGCGATGGACATGTCCTTGGGAACGGCACCGGCCGGGCCCTGCCCGGAGATGCCCGTCTCGCTGATGTCCTGCAGCCGCAGTTCGCCCTCCTGCTTCAGCGTGAGCTGCTGCGCGCTGCCGACATTGGTGAACACCCGGGCCGAACCACCATCGGCCACCACCACCAGCGTCCCCTCGGGAATCGTTCGTGCCATCGCTGCCTCCTCGTACGGGTTTCGAATGTTTCTGCAGCACCACCCTAGGTCGCCCGCCGTAACCGTGGCGCGCACACAATGTGATCCATTCGTTGGAATGAAAGATCGCGGCTCAACTTGCCCCGGCGCCGGCCGCTACCCACGGCATCACCGCGAGGAACCCCCCATGCATGCTGCCTCCCTGCTCCATGTCTGCTTCGCCGTTGGCCTGGCCGTCGCTGGATGCGCCGGCTGCATCCACCAGTTCCTGCAGGGCCAGCCGGTGCTCGCGCTCGGCATTGCCCTGGCTTCGCTGATGACCACGGGCACCGCGCTGGCGACGCGTCATCTGGCGGTACCGGTCGCGATGGCGCTCGCCTGCACCCTGATCGGCGCAGCCGCCACGCACTGACCCGGCCAGCCATTGAAGGAACGCAGGCGCTACCCGCGCGGCGGCGACAGGCTGGATGTGGCATCGGTCTGCAGCAGGCTGTCGCGCTCGCGCAGCGGCAAGCGGATCCACGCATCCACGCCCTGGGGTGAGAACGCAAGTTCGCCGCTACCGCCAAGCTCGTAGGGAATGCGCTGTTCGACCAGCGCCCGACCCAGCCCGCGATGCGAAGGGACGACCCAGTCGTCGTTCACCGCGCGCCGCTCGCACCAGTGCAGGTCCAGCCAGGCTTCACCGTCGATGTCCTGCATCGACCAGGACACCTCGATCCGCGTATCGCTGTGCACCGATGCGCCGTGCGTGAGCGCGTTGCTGGCCAGTTCATGGACCGCCAGCGACAGCACCTCGGCCGCCTTGGGCGGCAGCAGCACGTCCTCCTCGCCCTGCAGAAGGAATCCGTCGGGCGCGTGTCCCTGCACCGCGATCTCCTGGTCCAGCATGCCACGCAGGCTCACCCCGGCATTGGCGCTGCGGGTGAGCAGGGTCTGCGTGCGGGAGAGCGACATCAGGCGTGCGCACAGGCGGTCAGCGTACTCGTCCACGCTGTCGACCGACTCGCGTGTGCGCCAGGCGATGGCGTGGATCGTGGCCATGATGTTGCGCACGCGGTGCTGCAGCTCGGCCAGCAATACCGCCTGCCGCTCGGTGGCACGCTTGAGATCATCGATGTCCACCGCGATGGCGAACACGCCCGTCACCTCGCCGTCGACATCTCGCAGCGGCGCCGCCGCGACCCGCGTCCAGCGGACACACCCATCATCGTGGGTGAACTGGAACTCCAGTCCAGGCACCACGGTTTCTCCGCGCAGGGCCCGTGCGATGGCGAAATCCTCGGGTGCGATCGGGCTGCCATCGGCATGCCAGCCCTGCCATCGGTGCTGGTTGACCGGATCGGCCGAGGGCACCTGGCTGCTGGGAAGATAGGCGCGCATCTGGTCGTTCGACAGCTGCATCCGCCCCTGCGCATCGACAATGCACAGGCCGACCGGCAATACCTTGAACACCAGCGCCAGGCGCCGGTCGCTCTCCTGCCGCCGCCGCTCCTCGCGCTCACGCGCGGCCTGTGCCACGTGCGCTGCCGTGGTCTCGAACATGGTGACCAGCACACCGCCCACCTGCCCTTCCTCGCCGCGGAGCGGGCTGTAGGTGATGGTGAACCAGACGTCCTCCAGCCAGCCCTGCCGGGCCAGCGGGTACAACTTGTCCTCGAACGTGACGGTCTCACCCTGCCAGACCCGGTCGTAGATCGGCCCGTTGATGTGCCAGACCTCGGGCCAGCAGTCGCGGGTGGGCTGCCCCAGGCCAGCGGGATGCTTGTCGGCAAGGATCTCGGCATAGCCGTCGTTGTAGAGCTGGATGAGCTCCTGGCCCCACAGGATGATCATCGGAAACCCATGAGCCAGCATCATGTCCACGGTGGCGCGCAGATGCGCCGGCCACCGCCCAGTCGGGCCAAGCGGCGTCCCTGACCAGTCATGGCGCGCGATGCGCGCATCCATGCCGTCATGCAGTCCACCCAGACGATGCGCCGGAGGTGCTGTGCCGCGCACGGACGAGGGAGCAGCGGTATCCAATCGCCGGCCCATGCCGCGCAGTCAGACCTTGCCCGCAGCAGCCCGCGGTGCGGCGACCAGTCCGGCCAGCTGCCGGGCCAACGCGTCGATATGGTAGGGCTTGGGGCAGCGCGGCGCGCTGGCGAAGCGGCTCGGCAGGTTGTCGTCGTAACCGGAGGTCAGCAGGAACGGCGTCCCCGCCTCGGACAGGCGGTCGGCCAGCGGGTACACCTGCTCACCACCCAGGTTGATGTCCAGCAGGGCGACGTCGATCGGGTGATCATCGACCAGACGCGCCAACTCGCGCAGGTCACCGGCCGGGCCCACGACGTGCGCGCCCTTCAGCTGCAGATAGTCGGCCAGGAACATCGCAATGGCGAATTCATCTTCGGCCACCAGCACCCGCAGCCCCTGCAGCCCCTCCCGTTCATCGCCCGACTCCAGCACGCTGTACTCCCTGACACGCGCGGCCCATCCGGCCGCAATGCCCGCAGGATGCGCGAGTTGCCCTACAAGAACGCGTGATGACGGATGAAGACGACAGCGAGATCGCATTCACCTCGGCCAAACACGCTGTGTGCCCGGCCCGCGGTCAGAACGCACGCTCCCATTTCAGGCTCAGCAGGCTGCGGTCATGGCTGTACAGCCAGTCCACATTGCTGTCGATGCGGGTGTAGCGCAGGCTCAGGCTCGGCACCAGGCCTGCCACCGCCAGCCGTTCGCTGCGTACCAGCGCGATGAGGTTCTGCTCGTCGTCGTGCCGGCGCGCTTCCAGCAGCGGACTCCAGGCATCGTAGCTGCGCTCGCGCAGCGAAAGGAACAGCGTGGCAGTCGTGCCGCTCCACTGCCGCGCAGCGCCGACGCGCAGGCCGCGCTGGCGATAGGCATTGGCCGCGTCGGCCGCCCCGCTGTCGGCCAGATCGATGCCAGCGAAGACGGTCCAGCGCGGAGTGAGCGCACGGAACCAGGTGGCGTACAACGCTCTCATCGCGCCATCGTAGTTGTCGGCCAGCCCCGGTTGCCGATAGCGCTGGCGCTTCCAGTCCGCCTCCAGCTTCAGCAGGCTGCGCGGGTCCAGCGCGTACTGCCATTCCGCATGCGCGCCTGCGGCGCCCTGCAGGGTACGGTTGCCCAGTGCCTGATAGTCGTAGCTGGGGGCCAGCAGCAGGGTGTGCCGCGCACTGCGCCAGCTGTAGCCCACCTGCACAGTGGCATTGAGCTCGTTGTAGGCGTGGTTGTCCTTCCATGCCTGGCCGAAGGCCAACCCGCGCACATACAGGCCGTGGTGGCCGGCCAGCGCCCAGCGGCGTTCCAGGCTGCCGTCATAGTCCACCCCCGGCGCGCGCTGGGCATCGGGCAACCTGCGCTCGATGATGCAGTCCTCGCCTACGCCGAACAGGCAGGTGCGGCTGGCCGAACTGCGGTTGATGTTGTCGCTCCATGCAGGTCCGGCGGACAGTGCGCCCTTCCAGCGCCGCCGCGCCTGTAGCGCCTGCAGATACCCCTGCACCCGGCCGCGCACGCCGGCGGTGGCAGGGTCGCGGTCATCGATGTCGGCGGCGATCGCGGTGAACAGCGACGTTGCCTCCCGGTCGCGCTGGTCCTCGGCGTAGACCCGCGCCAGTTCAAGCCGCGCAGGCAGGAAATCCGGCTGCCGGGCCAGCAGGGCCTCGTACTCAAGGGCCGCGCGATGATGCTCGCCCGCAACCCGCGCCAGCGCGCCCTGCGCGTAGTGGCGCAGCAGCGGGTCATGGCCGGGAAGTTCAATGTACTCGTGCAGGAAGGCCTGCGCGGCGGGCCATTGCTGGTGCTGCAACGACAGGTACAGCGCCTGGCCCAGGTCGTCGACCGTGCGCTCCACGCGCAGGGTCCGGCCATCGAGGGTGACGGTCGGCCGATCCGGTTCGGCCTGTTGCAGCCGCTGCTGGTCCTGGCGTTGATGGCGCACGTCGTTGCCCTGCTCCAGCACGCGGCGCAGGTCATCCTGCTGGGCGTGCGCCGTGGCGGTCAGCGCCAGCAGAAGGAGGCAGTAAAGAGGGAGGCGCATGGTCGATCCGGTGTGAAGCGATGCAGCGGGCCGAAGCAGGGACTGGCGGATCGCGGCTTGTCCCTGCCCTGCCCCGTCAGGGGCGTGGCGATCAGTTCTTGCTGCCGCCGAAGGCGGTGTCGTACTGGCTGTTGCCGGCGAAGGTGGCGATACCGGCCAGGGTGGCGGCATTGGCACCGAAGAACTGGCCCTGGGTGGTGCCACTGACCGAACCGTTGGCGGTGGCCGCGCCTGCGAACGAGGCGGTGGCGCTGTTGATGGTGGCGTTGATGTTGACCGACAGGCCACCGCCGCTGAGGCCGCCCAGCAGAGTGCCGGTGCCGAAGTTGGCGCGGAAGGTGCCGCTGAGCAGGTTGCTGCCGTTGAACTTGTTCAGGCCAGCCACGCTGTAGGTGGCCACGCCGGCCGGCAGGGTGGTGCCGGCACGGTCGCCGACGAAGTAGACCTGGCGGTTGTTGAAGCCACCTGCGGCGCCGTCCTTGGACCATTCACCGAACCAGACATCGCCACTGCCGACCTTGACGAAGTTGAAGTGGCCCATGCCCGCGTGGCTGCCCGGTGCACCGGTGATCGGCATGGCCAGCGTGCGCACGGTGGTGCCATTGATGGTGGTCGGCACCGAATAGCTGGCCAGGCCCTGGAAATCGACGCGACGGGCGTTGGACACGGTGCCGACGCCGATACCGGCCTTGCCGGCCGAGTGCGGGCCACCGTTGACCTGGGAATCACCGACGGCGACATACAGCTCGGCATCGGTCACCGGGCTGGCCGCACCGACGATGTCGGCTGCCTGCGCCGCGCCGGCCAGGGCGAAGGAGGCGGCGACCGCCAGGACGGAACGGGAGATCATTTTCATGGTGTTGCTCCTTGGGTTGAGGGAACTACGGGTACAACGCTTGAATGCAGGTGCTCAGAAGCGTGCGGTGATGCCCAGCTTGAGGGTGCGGCCCGGCGCCGGCAGCGTGGACCGCGTGGCCGGGTCGACGTAGTAGCGGTTGCCGAGATTGCTGCCGACCAGCTCCACGCTGGCGTGCTCGTTGAAGCGCCAGCGCGCATACGCATCCACCGTGGTGATGTTTCCCCAGGTGAAGGGCACGTTCTGCCAGAGCAGGCTGCTGCCACCGGCCAGCAACCGGTCGCGGTAGGCCTGCAGGTCCGGGTTTTCGTGGCGCCGGTAGTGGATGATGCGGCTGCCCAGCTCCAGTCGTTCGTCGAGCAGGCGCGTGCCCAGCGACGCGTTGACCGACAGCTTCGGAATCGCCTGGGTCAGCAGGTAGCCGCTGACGAACCCGTCCTGCACGCAGTTCGGGACCAGGCCACGGTTGGCATCCAGCAGCACGGCACTGCTCTCATCGCAGACCTCGTTCTCCAGCGTGCGGGCGATGCCCAGATCGGTGAAGAAACGGCGGTTGTCGAAGCGTGCCTGCAGTTCGATGCCGCGGATGGTCTGCTTGTCGATGTTGTCGAACAGGAAGTAGGCATCGCGCTCGATCACGTTGCGGGTCTTGTGCACGTAATAGGCCAGCTTGACGTCGGCATCGGCGGTGTTTCCGAACAGCGCCGACAGGTCGTGCACGTAACCCAGCTCGTAGTTGTAGGCATGCTCCGGCTTGAGGTCATACAGCGGGTTGAGGCTGCTGGAGAACGCGATGGTGCTTTCGAACATGCTCGGGAAACGCACTGCTTCGCTGTAGCGCAGGTAGATGCGCGCGGCAGGCGACAGATGCGCCGTCGCCGAGAAAGTGGGCAGCCACGCGTGATCGCGCTGGCGCCGGTTGCTGCCATCCACCGGCCGCGCCTGCACGGTGTTGCCGATGCTGCAGACCAGGTCGCTGCCGGCGAACAACGGCAGCACGCCCGGGATCGCAGCCACCTCGCCGTTGAGGCACGGGTTGGTGGCACGGGCATAGTTGCCGTTGGCGTCGGGCAGCCACGCGATGTTGTGCTCCACTGCCTGCGGTGTTTCGTAATAGGCCAGCAGTCCCCGGATCGAATCATCGATCACCGAGCCCATGCCGATGCTCTCCCAGAACTCGCGTTCTGCTTCCAGCGCATCGATCTCTGCCTGCAGGCTGGCCGGTCGCTCGGGCAGCTCGTTGACCCGATAGGTAGCCTGCTTGCTGCCCACCCCCTTGGTCAGAAGCTCCGGGTGCGCGTCGAGGAAGTCGTCGAAGGCCCAGTAGCGGCTGTAGCGGACGCCGGCGTTGAGGGTGATGACATCGAGCGGACGCCATTCCAGGTTGAGGTAGCCCTCGCCCTCCTGGCGGCGGCCGGCACGCGGAAACATGCGCCAGCCATCAGTGGTGCCGAAGTAGGGATCGCGCGAACCCAGGCTCTCGTACTGCCAGTTGCCCCCTACGGTCAGGTCGAGGCTGGAGTGCAACGCGAAGCGGTTGCTGACCGTCAGGCCGGTGCGATCGTTGCGCGCGTTGGCCAGAGCGGTGTTGCGCAGGATCGGGCTGGCTTCAGGGTCCCATTGCGGATTGCCCGGCGCGAAGTTGGGGAAGCCGCCCGCGGTATAGGTATCGCTGTCGGTCTCGGTGCGCCACAGATTGGCATACAGATCCAGCCAGCGGCTGCCGGCCGGCTGCCAGCGATACTCCAGGTTCCAGGCATCCGAGTCGACGCGGCTCAACGGCCACTGGATGCGGCCGTAGTCCGGCGCCGACAGGATGCGCGAAGGCATGATCTCGCCGTAGTGCGAGAGCGTGTGCCGCCAGCTCGCCTTCAGCTGCTGGTCGTCATTGATCTGCCACGTCGCCTTGAGCAGCCACGACTCCTGTTCACTCGACGTATTGGGCACTTCATCACCCGGCTTGAAGTAGCGGGCCAGCGTGGTGATGTAGTCGATGCCCTGGTACTCGTACTGCTCGCGTGGGTCCTGGTCGTAGTAGTCGCTGCCCTGGCTGCCGGAGAAATAGTTGCCACGCCTGCGCCAGGCATAGGCCGCCATCACGTCCACCGTCTCGCCGCGCAGGCCCAGCGCCAGTCGCCACGCCTGGTCCTCGCCATCGAATGGATTGTTGCCGCTGCGCGACTGCACCGGCACCACCAGGGTACGGTCGTCATAGGGCGAGTTCGGCGACCCCTGCGGGAAACCCGGCACCGTCCGGTAGTCCTCGCCGCTGTGGAGGCGTGGCAGGCGTGGCGCCACCGCGTTGCTGCTGCCTTCTATCTTCAGCTCCCCGCCGAAGCGTTCGCCCGCCGGCACGACGTCATCGATGTCGATGGTCCTGATGACCAGCGCGCCGCCGATGCCGCTGTGCACGTCACGCACCAGGCCGGGCCCCTTGATGACCTGGATGCCACCGATCAGGTTGGGATCGATGTAGTTGCGGTTGCTGACGCCGTTGTAGCCCCGCCAGACCGTGAGGGCCTGTTCGCCGCCATCGATGCTCACCGGCACCCGCCCCGGCCCCTGGATGCCGCGGATGTTGATGTCCAGCGCGCCGCTGTTGCGCGCATCGCCGCTGAAAACGCCGACCAGATCCTTGACCACGTCGGCCGGGTTGGCGCCACGGAAGCGCTCCACCCGGTCCCGCCCCGAATACGCCGTGGTCAGGTCCAGCGCGAACACGTCGTCATAGCCACGGCGATCGCGCGCCTCGCCGCCTTCCGGCTGCAGGCGACCGGCGACGTCCAGCGTATCGGTCACCCGCACCCCTTCCCCCTCGGCCGATGCCTGCGTTGCGTCCGCCGCGGCGCGCAGGCTCCAGGTGCCATCCATGCCACGCTGGGCACGCACGCCACTGCCCTGCAGCAGCCGCTGCAGCGCCTGCATCTGGCTGTACTGGCCCTGCACCGCACTGGAACGACGCCCTTCGACCAGGTCGCTGCGGAACACCACCTGCGCATCGGCCTGGCGCCCGAACGCGCGTACCGCGTCTGCCAGCGACTGCTCCGGGATGGCGTACTGGCGCAGCGCCGCCGCTGTGCTGGGTTGCGCCTGCGCGGCCGGCACCCGGGCCAGCGGCAGCAGTGCGGTGCAGATGGCCAGGGCCAGTGTGGTGGCGCGACGGTGACAGGCAGACGCCGTGGACGGCATGGACGGCATGGACGGAACTCCTCAAGCGTGGGGAAACCACGGGCACAGCCGCTGCCGGTGGTGTGTCTGGCTTGAGGAAAAACGGTGTTTCGCTCTGGCTGTACCTCTATAGACAGCGCACGCTGCAGGCTGCCCACGCTTTTTTCAGGCTTTTTTCATCGCGATCTAAACCCTGCCGGCATCACCAGACCACCAGCGCGCCACCCGGCAGCCGCTGCACGCGCAGGCCCGCCTGGGCCGCCACTGCGGAGATGGCCGGGTCCGGCTGGCGCAGATGGAACAGGCCACTGACCCGGATCTGCTCCGCTTTTGTCCCCAGCACCCAGACCGGTGCGGCCCGATAGCGCGCCAACCGTTCGATGGCCTGCGCCGCGCTCAGATCGTCGATGGCAACCTCACCGCGCCGCCAGGGTGCCACCGCGTCGCTGGCGAGGCTGCTCACCGGCTGCAGCCAGCGTCCGTCACGGAACGCGCGTGCCTGCCCTGCATGCAGCCGTTGCAGGCTGCCATCACCGGGATGTACGTCCACTACCCCTTCGCTGACCTGGGCGGTCACCACCGCGTCCTGCAACGAAACGCTGAACGCGGTACCGATGTCGCGCACCAGGCCACCGCCGGCCTCGACCCGGAACGGCCGCGCTTCATGCGCGACCCGGAACCACGCCTGGCCGCGCAGCAGCCGCAGTTGCCGCTGATCCCCATCGAATGCGACGGCCAGCGCGGTGCGGGCATCCAGCACGATCGTGCTGCCATCCTCCAGTTGCACCACACGGGGTGCATCGCCGCTACGCAGATCGCTGCGCGCCCACAATGCGACCCCGGGGAGGGCTGGGACCGCCAGCACCACCGCGGCCACGCTGGCCCACCACCAGGACAGGCGCCTGCGCGGGGCGATCGGGCGCAGGCCCTGGCGATCGGAGGTCAGTGCCGGCAGTGCGGCCAGCACCTCCGGCCCAGCCGCGTCCAGGCCGTCCCAGAATGCCTGCTGGCGGCGCCAGGCCAAGGCATGGCGCGGATCGGCCTGCAGCCATCGCTGCAGGGCCCGCTGCTGCCGGTCCGGCAACGGGCCTGCACTGCACCGGATCACCCAGCGCAACGCCTGCCTGGCCTGTCGCGGCGAGGGTTCGGACGTGGTCATGGTCGTAGCCTGTCGCACCACGAACCGGTGCGCGTGACTGTTGTGACAAGGGCGGGCGGCCTCTGCCCACGGTAATTGCGGGTCATCGGCGTGCGCCCTGCTGGTGCTGCTGGATCAGCATTGCCGCGCGCAGCACATGCTTGCCGACCAGGCTCTTGGAAATGCCCAGACGGGCGGCGATCTCACGCTCGCTCAGGCCCAGGTAGCGGTTGAGCACGAAACACTCCCGCACCTGCGGCGGCAGCGCAAGGATGGTCCGGGTGATCTCGCGCAGCTGCGCCTGGTCCAGCGCCTGTTGCTCACCACCAACGGCATCGCCGACCTCGCACGCGTACTCGGCCATCGCCCGCCGTTCGCGTGCGTCGGCCTTGCTGCGGTTGAGGGCGTGATGGTACGCCATGCGGTACAGGTAACCGCGCGGTTCAAGGATCGGCGGATCGCCGGGCACGCTGCTGGCCTTCAGGTACAGGTTCTGCAGGGTGTCCTCGGTGCTGGCCGGGTCCAGGTAGCGCGCGATGAAGCGTGACAACGCACGGCGCTCGCGGATCAACAGCTCGACCAGCGCCAGGGCATTGGGAGACATAGGTGCCAGGCCGGACCGGGGAATGATGGGCGTGATGGCGACGGTCCGGGACGTGATTGTAGGGCGCGGCACCCCATCACGCCCAGCCCGCACTACGGCACCCGCCACTCCCGGGATCGTCAGTCCCATTGTCACGATAGCCCTGCCACCCGATCATCACCGGTGATGGCCGCGCGGCACCGCGCCTGATCCGGCCCCACATCCCCCGCACAGGAGAAGCCCATGGCCTACGCACGCATTGTCTCGACGGCTGACAACTACCTGCACCACACCTGTACCTGGCCTCACTGGCCGCCTGCACCGCCATCACCCTGCGCATGTACGCCCAGCGCAAGGGCTGGGAGCTGGGTGAGTTCCATGCCGAACTGCGCTCGGAGCGCGATCCTGATGGTCGTTTCCATGTGCACCGCATACTGCATGCCAGCGCCGCGCTGGACGATGCCCAGTGGCAGCGCCTGCTGGAGGTGGTCGAGAAGACCCCGGTCACCCTGGTGATGCGCGAAGGGGCGCGCATCACCAGCGAACGCGGCCAGAACGCCGCTCCCGGAAAGTGCTAGCGGCGGGGATGCAGCACGGTGCGCCGGCGCATCGCGTTGAACTCCCGCTCCACCTGCTGGATGTCCTCGGCCTGGAAACCCGCGGCATCCAGCATCTGGTTGGCCGCGGCGGCCGCCAGCGGATCGTCGTCACGCTGGCGCCAGCAGCGGGACGGCAGGAAATAGCCCACCTCGCTGCGCCCGCGCATGATCACCACCGGGCGGCCGGCGTACAGCAGGAACTCGGCCAGGTGCTGGCGCAGGCCCTCCACCGAGACATAGGCCGGACCGATGCCCAGCATCTGGCTGGACGTCCCGGGATTTTCGAACAGCTTGCGACGGCTCATCACACTCCTCCTTGTTGCCACGCGTGGTCTCCTTTCCCTAGACGGGCGCATCGCTGCACCCCCGCCACGTTTCGTGCCGGCCCGTCATCGCTGGCGGCTCAGAAGCCGGTGTTGAACTCCAGCTGGAACACATCGATCGCCAGCGGCGGGCCCGACACCGCCTTGGCAGCCATCCACTTGCCGCTGATCCAGCTGCGCGCGTCCAACGCATAGGCACCACCCACGTAATAGCCGCGCGCGTTGGTGCCACCCAGATGGAAGTTCGGATCGTTGTAGGCATCCGGCAGCGCATCGGCCTCGATCCGCTTGTAGCCCAGCAGTGCCTGCCACTGCCCCTTCTCCTTCAGGTCGGTGGCGCCGAACGTTGCCTGCAGCATCCACGCGGTGTCGCCGCTGCGGAACGTATCGATGCCGGGAGCGTCACCCGCACCGAAATTGTTGACGATGCCGTTGTTGGCGCGGCGGAACATCGCCTGCGTGTCGTACGCCAGGTTGCGGATGAAGTCGCCCTCCAGGCGCAGTCCGATGTCCTGCGCCAGCCGGGTATCCCAACGCAGGTTCAGCGTGGCCAGGCGGAAGGCGGACGCCAGGCCGACATACTGCGGCGTCGGCGTGCCGGCCGGATCCATCGGATTGAGCGCAATGTCGCGGATCAGCATCAGGGTGTTGCCCTTCTGCATGAACGCCGGGCGCGACCAGTCGGTGTCGCAGCCGACGGCGCCGGAGTACAGGGCACAGGGCGAGGACAGCCGACCGCTGATGTTCTTGAAGTCGTAGTAGCCCAGTGCGGCCCGCAGTGCGTTGTCGTCGTTGAAGCGCCAGTTCACGCCAGCCTGCGCGCCGGACAGCCATTTGTTCTCGTTCGGCGACTTCTCTCCGCTGCGGCTCTGCAGGCTGTCCGAGGTGTACTCCAGCGGCGCCACGGCAAGGGTGCCGAACAGGTCCAGATCGCCGTCGCCGAACCCGTACTTCAGGTTGGCGGCCAGTCCATCGAAGTTCAGATCGTTGGAGAACAGGGTGTCGCTGCTCCAGAACGGATTGCCGAAACGGCCACCACGCACGGTCACCCAGTCAGCCGGACTGTAGGCCAGCCATGCCTGGTCGAGCCACACGTCCTTCTTGCTCAGGCCGCCCCCCAGCTGCTCGGTGGTGGACACCGGGCCATTGCTGCTGCCGCTGGCCAGGCGGATGCCAGCGGTGGTGTGATCGCCGATCATGGCCTCGACCCCCAGGCGGGCGCGGATGCGCCACAGGTTACGGCGGTCCTGTCGGGTGTTGAGCAAGGGCGGCAGCTGCAGGTTGGTATTGGTGTTGGTGTCGAATCCACTGCCCGCATTGACCGCGGCCCAGTTGCTGACGATGCCGCTGTTGTCATCGCCATAGAAGCGCGACTCGCTGCGCACACGCACGTCCCCGGTCACCTTGATGCGCTGTGTCCATTCGGCGACCTCATTCGGCGCCGCCCAGCCCTCCGCCTTCGCCTGCGCCATTACGTCCTGGCGCACTTCGTCGCGGATGCCATCACGGACACTCTGCGGCACATAGGGCACACGCACATCGCCCGCCTCAAGCGCGATGCCTCCACTGCTGGCCGATGCAGCACCGGCAGCACCGCGCTGGGCTGCTGCTGCCTCGGCTTCGGCCTGCACCAGCAGCGCCTGGCCGTCCTCGGGCTTGAGCGCGCCAGTGGCCATCAGGCCTTTGATCAGCTTGATCATGGTGGTCTCAGCAGCCATTGCACCGGCCGGCGCCGCCAGGCTGAGCAGCACAGCGCAGCACAGCAGCGCCCGTCGGGCCGGCCGCGACGGGCGGGAGTCGGTTCGAGCGCGGACGTGGTTGTTCATCACGGTTCTCATCGGAAGAAGGGAAATCGGGGAAATCACGGTTCACGCCCCCGGCCTGCGGCCCTGCACAAGCACGCGCGCGGGGAAGTCCAGTGAAGGTGGCGGCGGCTGGTCCACCCGGCCGATCTGGCGCAGCGCGTCGAGCACGGCGGCGTCGGCCTCTTCATTGCCGCTGCCGCGCACCAGCTCTACTTTCTCCAGGCGCCCATCCGGCGCCAGCCACACGTTCACCTGCAACTGGAAGGCCAGGCGCTTGACCCGCGCATCGCGCGCAATCGCCTGCTGCATCAGGTAACCCAGATAGCGGCCATAGGTGGCATTGCCGGCACCACCGCGACCGGTACCGGACGCGCCGCCGCCACTGCCCGCCTGGATGCCGAAGTTGTCACCGCCCGCCTGCGCGTCGGCGTTCATGGTCACCGGGTCGGCGTTGTCCGGCGTCGGCGTCGGCTCCTCGGCCGGGGTCGGCTGATCCAGCGGCTCCGGCTCGGGCAGGGTCTCCTCCGGCGGGGTCTCCGGTTCGGGGGGCTTCTCAGGCGGCGGCGGTGGGGGTGGCGGCGGGGGTGGCAACGCCAGCATCGGCGGCTGCACCACGGGGCGGCGGGTGCTGGCCGTGTCCTTGAACAGCAGCCACCACAGCACGGCGCCCACTACCAGCAGCGCCGCCAGCACCAGCGCGACGGTCACCAGCAGCGGGCGGTCACGCATGCCGGGCTCCGGCCGTGGGGAATGAGGGCCGGTCATGCCTCAGCCCTGTGCCTTGCCGGTGACCAGGCCAACCTGGGCCAGTTCCAGCCGCCGCAGCAGATCCAGCACCTCGACCACGCGCGCGTACTGCACCTGGGCGTCGCCACGCACGATTACCGGGAAATCCGGCGAGGTCGCACGCTCTGTCCTCAGGCGGTCCTCCAGCTCGGCCATCGTCACCGGGTAGGCGTCAAGGAACACCTGGCCGCTGGGATCGATGGTGATCGCCTTGGTCTTGGGCTTCTCCAGCGCCACACTGTTGCTGGCCTTCGGCAGGTTGACCTCGATGCCGGGAATGGAGGCGTTGCTGGTGAGGATGAAGATCACCAGCACCACCAGCAGCACATCGACGAAGGGCGTCACGTTGATGCCCTTCTCGCGCTTCTTGATGCCGAACTTCGCCTTCTGGGCCATGACGCGCTCCTCAGCCCTGCACCGGGGCCGGGCCGCGCCCGTCCTGCTCTTCAGCCAGGCGGGCGGCGAATTCGTCGATGAACACGGCCATGTCGGCACCGATGGCCTCGGCGCGTGCGCCCAGCCAGTTGTAGCCGAACAGTGCCGGGATCGCGACGCCGAGGCCGGCGGCCGTACACAGCAAGGCCGCCGCCATGCCCGGCGCGACCGAATTGATGTCCACCGCACCGGCCATCGCCGCGACCACGAACACCAGCATGATGCCGATCACCGTACCGAACAGGCCCACATAGGGCGCGCCTTCGATCGTGGTGGACAGCCAGTTCATGCGACGCGACATCGCCTCCTGCTCGCGCACCATCACCGCATCCATCGATGCGCGGATCGCCGCGATGGTCGCCGCGCTCAGATAGCCGCCGTTGCCGTCGCGCTGGTGGCGCTGCTGCATCTCATCGATGGCCACCTGGTAGATGCGCCACAGTGAACCGTCGCGCATGGCCGCCGGTGCCTGGCCCTGCCGGTCCATGTCCGAGAGCGTGCGCAGCGGCACGCCGGCCAGCTTGCCGAAAGCATCAGTGAACACCGCATTGGCCTTGCCGGTGCGGCCGAAGTGACGGCTCTTGGCGATCATGATCGCCCACGACATCAGCATCATCAGGCCGAGGATGGCCACCACCACCCAGGCGTCGAACGGCATCGCCTTCAGGATGAAGCCAAAGTGACTCTGGCCCGTGGACTGCTCATCGGCGCCATAGCTGATCAGGCGTGAGTCAGCGCCCTGCGCGGTGGCATCGGCCAGCAGCAGTGCCGCCGGGCGCGCAACGCGAGAAATCCGCAGTTCATCCAGCGCACCATCGAAGTCGGCCAGCGGCTGCTCCGCACCCGGCGCATCAGCGCCCACCACCGCTGCGGTGGACATGGCCGGAAGTTCGCCGCTGAGCTGCGCCACCACGTGGCCATTGAGATACAGCTGCAGCGACCCCTTCTCCGCCGTCAGCGCCAGATGCGCCCACTGTCCCTCCGGAATCGGCTGCGCAGGCGTGCTGCGCTGGCCATTGAGCTGCACGAACGGCACCCGGTTGTCGATGCCCAGCAGCAGTTCCGCGCTGCCATCGCGACGGGCATAGATGGCCTGCGCCGCATTCTGTGCACCCGGCTTGATCCACGCAGAGACGGTCAATGGCGCGCCGGCCTCCTGCGCCAGCGAAGCACTGGCTGGCAGCGGCAGCGCAGTGCCGGCGAACTGCACGCCGCGACCGATCACCGAACCTTCGGCGGCCGGCACCACTGCGCCCGCATTGTTGCCGTAGGCCGTGGTGTCACGTGCCGGGGCATTGGCGTCGGCGAAGTGGTAGACCAGCGTGTAGTCCGGATCGAATACCTGCTGTCCATTCCCACTGGCCGGCGCCTTGTCGTTGCCGTAGTACATCCAGATCGTCTGAGGTGCGGCGGCGCTGACGGCCGGCACATCCACCCACACCAGGGCCAGCCCCAGCGCCGGGTCGAACTGTTCGATCTGGTGCGCCAGCACGGTGCGCCCGTCCGCCGACACGAAACGCAGATCGCTGCCGGCATCCTGGGTGCCGTCGAAACCGAAGTTGCCCGTATGCAAGCGCAGCAGCAGCGGGGTTCGACCGGGGTCGCCTGCCAGACCGGCACCCTGCGGGCCTGCGTCGATCGTGATCGGCTTGCGGTATTTCCATTCGGCCTGCCACCAGCTGGCATCGGCCGCAGCGGCGGGCAGCGCGATCAGCGCGGCCAGCAGCAGCAACATCCGGGAAAGCAAACGGTCCATGCGAGGGGTCTCCGGAGAACGCATGTTCAAGGGAAGGGTCAGTAACTGGTGCTGATGTTGAAATGCAGCCGCGGGTCGTCCTTGCGGGTCACCGGCCCATCGGCATAGGGCCACGCATAGTCCAGGCGCAACTGCAGGTGATCTCCCAGGCGCAGCTGCGCGCCGAGCCCGACCGAGGCCAGGTTGTACTGGTCGCGCTGTTCGGGCAGCGGCCGCCGCAGGCGCAGGTAGGCCGCGTCGGCAAAGCTGTACACGCGAAGCTGGCTACCGCTCCACAGCGGCCATGCCGGGGTGCGCCATTCCAGGTTCGCCACACCGCCGTAGTCGCCGATCGCCTCGGCCGACAGGTAGCCGCGCACGGTGTACATGCCACCGGCGGCGAACTGCTCGGCCGAGACCAGTGGCGCATCGGTCACCTGCAGGGCCCCGCGTGCATACCATTGCCAATCGCTGCCGAAGGTATGCGTATTCGACACATCGGCCTTGAGTGCGACGAAGCTGGGATCGGCCCACGCCCGCTTCTGGCTGAACTCGTACCCATTGCTGTCATAGCCGAACAGGCGGCGGGTTCCGGCCACCAGCTGCGTGCTGATGCTCAGCTGGTCCTGGTCGCCCTGGCGCACACCCACGAATGCCAGCGTGAGCGGTGCGTACTTGAGGGGCGTCTTCAGGTTGTCGCTGCCCATCCAGGTGTCCTCCTCGGTGTCCTTGAAGTCGACGCCGAGGCTGAGCTGCCGCCACCACGCAGTGCTGCCGGGCAGGCGGTAATTGAGCTTGAGGCCGATCGAATGGCCATTGCCGATCACGTTGGTGCCGGTTCCCGTGCCCCCCTGGCCACCGGCATTGAGCACGCGGCTGTCGGAGGTATAGCCCGATGCCTCCAGGCTCCAGGGGCTGCCTTCAAACGGCAGCGTGTACGACGCCGAGAACACCTTGGCCTGATCGGTATCTTGCGGAGCGAGGAACACGCCGAGACTGGCGCTGTGCCCGCGTCCCCACAGGTTGTCATGCGCCAGCGAGGCACTCAGGCGCAGTTTCTCGGTGTCGGCACTGCGGTCATTGTTGAGTGCGGCGCTCGCTCGCCAGGGCGACTTTTCTTCCACCTGCAGGTCCACGTCCATCGTGCCGGGCGTCTTTCCCTCACGGACCAGCGGCATCACCTGGCGGCGACCGCCTTCGTTGAGCGCGGTCAGTTCCTTCTGCGCCCGGTCGAAATCCGGCACCTGGCCCTCGGCCAGCGCCGGTACCCGTGCGCGGATCCGCGCCGCCGCAGCAGGCGCCGCACCGACCACGCGCAGTTCGCCGATCGGCGTCTGCTGCACCTTCAGCAGCACCACGCCGGCACTGACCTGCTGCTCGGGCAGTTCCACGTACACCGACTGGTATCCCGCCTGCTGGTACAGCGCGCTGACTGCATCGCGCGCCTGCTCGACGTCGGCCAACGTCCTGCCCGGGCCGAGATAGGGCTCAACGGCGCGCTCGATCAGACGCGGATCAAGTACGGTGTTGCCGCGCACGATGTACTCGTTGATGTTCACCCTGGCCGCCGGCGTGGCATCCTGCGCGAGCAGCGGCAATGGCAGGGACGCCACGGCCAGCGCGAGTACCCGCGGACGCAGGCGCAGCGGGAGTCGGACAGCTCGGCACGGAACAGGCGTCATTGAAGGCATCGCGTCGTATCGAAGGAAGTGGCCAGGGAGCGGCGCGTGGGTCTACCCACAGGACGTGCAGGGCGCGTCAAAGCCGCCAACAGTTTTGTGACAGCACTGTCATCTGTTGACGGCGGCGGAATGCGCGCAGGCGTACACTGCGCCCGCCACCCGTCCATGAAGCAGCCGACATGGGGTGGCGGGAGATAGGAGATGAGCATGATCCTGATTGCATGGCGCTGGCCTGCCGTGGCGTTGCTCGCGTCCATCGCGATGCCGATTGCGCACGCCGATGACCGCGCAACGCGCGCGGACACACCGCCCTGCATCGACGTGCAGGTCAACGGAGAGCGCATTCCGGCCTGGGAATGTCTGCAGCGCAGGCTCGCACCGGCACCGCCGCGTGCACGATCACCGCGCCTGTCCGAGTCGGAGCGGCTGATGCGGCAGTCCGGCAACCAGCTCATGCAGTACAACCTGGAAGGCACCCGGCAACGGATGGGCGACGCCTTTGGCCGCTCGGTGACACCGCAGCGCCCCTCTCGCTGATCGCGCCTCAGTGCCGCCCCGCAGCGGCAGGCACGATGCCGTCGGCAGGAACGGGCGGCAGCGCGGGCACCGGCAGGCTGCGCGACCGCCCCGCCTGCTGCAGTTCGATGGTCTCTGCGCCGATGCTGGCCAGTACCGTGGACGGTCCCAGGCGCTGCCCCGGCACATAGGCATCGACAGCGCCACCATCGACCGACAGCAGTGCCAGCGGTGCGTGCGCGCTGGCCATCACACCCAGTACCACTACCTCGGTGTGGATCGCACCCGGTGACAGCAGCCGCACCAGCGGAGCGCTGGCCGCAGCGTCGAACGGTGGCCGGGCCGGTGTCGACGGCCTTACCGCGCTGGCCGCCGCGGGTGGTCCTGCAGCGAACAGGGCAATGCCCCAGTAGGCCATCACGGCCAACAGCAGCGTCGCCGCCAGCAGTGTCAGCAGGTGATTGCGATCCCAGCGCCTGCCGTCCATGTTCCGCACCTTCGTCGACATTGACGGCCACCACGCTAGCAGTCGCCGCTGACGCTTTTGTTTCATCATCCGCCGCTACCCTGTCCGCGATCGGCAAGCACAGGAGGCGATGTCGATGCGGCGCATCCCGCGCGGCTTCACCCTGCTGGAACTGATGGTGGTGCTGGTCATCATCGGCATCTGTACAACGGCCATCGGCCTGGGCCTGGGCACACTGCTCGATCCTGCGCGCCAGCTCCGTCAGGAAGGCGAGCGATTGGCGCAACGCCTGCAGGTGGCACGCGATGAGGCCCGCATCGATGGCCGCAGCCTCCGCTGGCAGGCGGATGCCGAGGGCTACCGCTTCAGCCGACGCGAGGGCGACCGCTGGACCGACGTGCAGCGCGACGACCTGCTGCGCCCCCAGCGGTGGCAGAGCCCGGGCATCGCCGTACAGCCGGCGGCAGCCATCGAACTGAGTCCGGAATGGATCGGCGTGCCGTGGGAGCTGGCGCTGTCGCTGCAGGGGCGACAGCTGCGCCTTCGCGACGACGGCAGTGGACAGCTGCAGGTCGTGCAGTGATGCGGCCGCGGCGGGGTTTCACCTTGATCGAGGTACTGATCGCACTGGCCATCGTGGCAGTCGCGCTGGCGGCGGTGATGCGCTCGGTGGCAGTGGCAACCGATGACCAGTCGCGGCTGCGCGACCGACGTCTGGCACTGCTGTGCGCACAGGACCGCTGGCAGGAACTGCGGCTGGCCGCGCAACCGCCCGCGGATGTGCAGCAGCGCTGCGTGCAGGGTCGCAGCCGCTTCCTGGTGCGGCAGCATCTGGGCAGCGGCAGCGACGGGCAGCCTCAGCTGGAGCTCATCGTGGTGGCGGAGGATGCATCAACGCAGTCGCTGGCACGCATGCTGCTGCCATGGACCGCTGCACCGTGAAACGGCGCGTGCAGGGCTTCACCCTGATCGAAGTGATGATCGCGATCACCCTCATGGGCGTGCTGGCCGTGATCTGCTGGCGTGCGCTGGACAGCGTGTCCACCAGTGACCAGCGACTGCGCCAGGCTGATGCAGGCACCAATGCCGCATTACGGGTGCTGCAGCAGTTCCAGCGCGACATTGAGATGCGTGCGGACGATGCCCTGATGAATGGTGCGGTACGCCCCGCTGACGAGCCACAGCGGCTGCTGCCGCCGGCGCTGGTCAGCGAACGGCAGGCCGACGGCAGTTTCGCGCTGGAGATCACCCGCAGCGTCGGCAGCGACGGGCTGCGCTGGCAGCGGGTGCGCTGGTGGCGCCAGGGCAATACCCTGTGGCGGGCCAGCGGGCCGCCATCGGATCGCTATCCGTTGCCGCCACCTGAGCAGTCACGCGGGCTGGCCGTAGCGCACGATGTCCAGTTCTTCGATGTGCGCGCCTGGCAGCCGGGCGCCGGCTGGACGACGCTGCCCAGTCAGGGCGTGCTGCTGCCGGCCACCGGGTTGGAACTGAGGCTGCGGCTGCGTGATGGCCGCGGTCCGTTGAGCTACCGTCGCGTCCTTGAACTCTAGCCGCAGACGCACCCGCACGCCGTCGATCCACGTCATCCGGGGCGCAGCGTCCGCCATCCCGGCCACCGGGCGCTGTCCCGCGCCCGGTGGCGCCTGTGGGTGCTCCTCACCGCCGATGGCTGCTCCCTGCCCTCCGTGCCGTCCTGGCGGGGGCCGCCACCGCTCCGTGGCAGCGGGCCCGATTGCGGATCTCCACGCACCGCGTGGATCACCCCCGGCAACTATCGCCGCTGTGTGCCACCCTCTCCACGCGCCTGCGGTTCGCGGGCCTGCGGGAACTGGAAAGCACTGTCTACGTCGTAGCCGCTGGCCGCGGTCGTGCCGCGTGCCGGCGGGTTGATGCTGCTGCTGGCGTTGCCGAAGCCCAGGATCTGCACGCTGATCACCGAAGGCTGGTTGCGCCGGGCATCCTCCTGGCTCTTGCGGATCACATCCTGTGCCGCCTGGCTGGCACTGCTGGCGGCGGCGCTGGCCGAAGCCAGCGCGTTGACGTTCACCGACGCCAGCACCGGCAGGCCCTTGCTGTCTCCCTGCACCTGGATGTTGGCCGCGTTGAGTACCTGCAGCGCGGCCAGATTGATGTTCCCCGAGACACGGATGCCCGCCTCGCCCGCATCGATGGTGCCCAGCGGCGCGATCAGATCCACATCGCCCGGCGCGACTTCCGCGATCGGATTGAGGGTGGCAATGCCCGCACCACTGGCCGGCGCTTGGGGCGACAGGATCACATTGCCCCAGGTGTCATAGACGCGCCGTGGCGGTGTGTACAACAGCGTGGTGCGCGAGCCGCGACCGGCATTGATGTCGCCCTGTTCCGACCACGCCAGGATGTCGCCACCGAAGGTGGTCATCGCCCGCGACAGGCCCAGCAGCACGCTGTCCTGGCTGAACAGGCGGATATCGCCCTGCCCCTGGGTGACGAGGCCGGCACTGGCAGGCGGCACCACCCCCTGTACACCCACCACGATCTGGCCTCCCGGTGCCATCAGTTCGATGTTGCCGCCCGCCTCGGTGCGCACACCGGAGCCACCGTACATCACGATATCGCCGGTTCGGTCGATCGTCGCACCGGCCGCATTCCTGTCCGGCATCAGCGTGGCGATGGCCTCGCGCCCGCGCAGATAGGAGCCGAAGCGCGGCCCTTCCGCATCGGTGTACTCGCGTCCGCCTTCGCGCAGCTCGGCGTAGTAGATCTGCCGCAGGAAGATGCGCTGCTGTTCCTGCGGCAACGCATCGAACGCTGCCAGCGCTGCCTCGCCATCGGCGGCCATGCCGAAGCGTTGCTGCAGCCACTGCTTCAGTTCCTGGTCGTAGACCTTGACTGCCCTGCCCGGCTGCGACGCAAGCGATTGCGCGGGATCGGCCAGGTTTGCGGGATCCAGATAGCGGGCACGCAGGGCGGCGAAATCGATCTGCTGGTTGCCGGCCGTCAGCGCGATGCTGGCACCCGGACGGGTGTCACCCTGCACGATGCCACCGAGGCTGACGATGCTGCCCGCCTCCTCCTGGCGCAGCTGACGGCCGGCACTGATCTCGACGTTGCCGGGGCCGGCGATCGTCGCGTCCAGATGCACGATGTCACGTCCCGCCGCCGCCACCGTGATATCGGTGGGCGCGCTGTTCAACGCGGTCATCGACACGCCGAGGATGTCCCGCCCTGCCCGCAGCTGCACCGCGCCTGCTGCCTCGAACCAGTTCAGCTGCGTGCGCTGCCAGGCGGTGCCGTCGAGCGTGCGTTGGGCGCCTGTCGCCAGGCCGATGATGTCGCCCTGCACGGCGTAGAAGCGGCTTGGTGCCAGTGCCGAGGAGACCGTGGACAACGGCGTACCCGGGCCGAACGCGAACAGCGGTAGCGATGCCTCCGGCGAGGCGATGTTGCCATCGACCGATAGGTTGTGCCGCGGGCGCGTCACATTACCGCTGGCATCGCGTTGCTCGGCAACGAATGCGGGGTCGAACGGCCCCGGCATGCGCGCATCCGCGCCGGAGCGCGTGATCTGGGTCGCGCCGCTGCGGGCGAAGATGCTGCCGCCCGCCAGGACGTCCAGCCGCCCGGTAGCCGAGGGCGCCAGCAGGATCACATCCTGCGTCCCCGTCACGGCACTGATCCGGTCCAGCTTGATGTCACCCTGGGCGGCAACGGCGCTGAAGCGCGAAGGATAGAGCCAGTAGTTCAGCAGCTCCTCCCGGCTGCCCGGTGCCAGCGCAACCTGCTCGGGCCACAGATTGCTGCCGGTCACGTTCTCCGGCCCGGCGAGGCCCGGCGCGAGGTCACCACCGGCACTGAACAGATCCACGGCTGTGTTGGCGGTCCACAGGGAGAACCAGGTGCTGCCCGCAGCGCGGCTGCCGTTGTCCTGCACCACCGTGCTGTAGTTGGCCAGTGGAACCCGGCCGGCATCGGCGACGCCGCCGAGCACCACATCACCCCGCGCCTGCAGCTGCGCGACCGCATCGCCCAGCACCAGCACCGGGCCGCCCATCGGGCGAGCGGCGTCGGCGGCGAACAGATCGGCTGCACGCAGCTGGCCCAGCGTCGCGTAGCTGTCCAGGGTGACACCCATTGCACCGATGCGGCCCGCGTCGAGCAGCAGGCTGCCACGCAGGTTGCTGAAGGTACCGTTGAGGTCGAGATTCTGTGCGGCTCTCGATGGATTGAGGCTGGAGATCGTCGCCTGCAGATTCGGGTTCAGCGCGCCACCGATGCGCAGTTGCAGGTCACCGCCACCGGTCAGGTGCAGCTGGCCATCACTGACACGGCCGGTCGATCCCACGGCAGCGATGATTGCACTCGAATGCGGCGCCGTCAGCGAGCCCAGCGCGTCACCCATCGCATCGCGTACGCCGGCGTGGCGCCCGGCCTCCAACATCAGGTTGCCACCGCCCAATGTGCCAAAGCCGGTGAAGCCCACCATCCGCGGGGTACTGCCGGCGATGGCCGACACGTTGGTGTACGTACCGAAATTCACCCACCAACTGGTCGGCACCGGCGCCACGCCGGTGGTGCTGCCGGTTCCCTGCCGCCACAGCCAATTGCCGACCGCGGCACTGGAGTACAGCGCCTGATCGCGTTCACTGCTACCCGACTCCGCGCGTGCGGTCCAGACATCACCGACGATATCGCGCCCGGCTTCGACGCGGAGGTTGCCGCCATGATCGGGATACCAGGCCTGGTATCCCGCGATTGCGGCGTCATAGCTGCCCGGCACCAGGTTCTCACCCAGCAGCGCGGTGTTCCAGGGCGCCGCCGCGCGCGGTGAATCAAACGCGGCGTCACGGCCCTCGCCGAGTGAGCTGGGCGTACCGGCGGTATAGACGCCGAACCCGGACTTCATCGCAACGTCGCCCGCCGCGAGCAGTTCCAGGTCGCCCTTGCCGGTGCGCAGGACACTCCAGGCCGGTGTACCGGCGCGCTTGCCGTAGGTGGTGACCTCGGTCTGGGTGCCACCGCCGGCACAGTAGCCCGGTGCCATTCCGCAGAATTCGTCCTCGGTCATGCCCAACAGCTCGGCGAAGTCCTTTGCCGGCGTGCCGACATAGGATTCATCGCCCCAGAAATCCAGCGAACCCTGCGCGGCGACCTGTCGCGGCGCGGGGCCGCAGTAGCCATCGGAAAGCGCGCAGAACTCATCCTCGCTGAAGCCGAACATGTCTGCCAGCTCGGAAATCGGACGGCCGGCATAGGAGGTGTCGCCCATCCAGTCCAGTGACGCCTGTTCGGTCAGGACCCGGTCGCCCACCCAGATGATCTCGGTCGTCACGGTGCCGACCGAGCCCTGATGGGTATCGGCAAGCACCACGCTGCCGTCGCTTCCCCAGCGTCGCGAACGCGGATCCGCGGCGTCGCTGTCAGCCCCCGCCACCAGTGTCATGTCCCACGATGTCGTACCTTCGGCCAGCATCGGGGCAAGCGCCCAGTTGCGTCCCTGGTTGCCGTTGGCGTCGGCAGGACGCAGGTTCACCGATGCGTCGCCGGGCAGCTCCACCTTGGTCAGCGATGGAATGTACGCGCCTACCTTGAGCTCGACGTCCTGTGCCAGGCGCAGGGTCACCGGCAGCATCGCACCGGCCGGCCAGTCCTGGGCGGCCATCTGCACATCGCTGCGCAGGCGGAAGCCGGCCCCCAGGCGCGCGCCCGCCGCCAGCACCAGCGGCGCCTGCAATACCGTGCCGGCAGCAAGCAGCTGCCCCGACTCGGTGGTCACCGCCGCACCCAGCACGGTCCCTGCGGGCAGGCGAAGGTCCTGTGCGATCACCATCGCAACGGGCAACACGGTCCCGAGCGGAAGCGTGGTGGACTCGACCGGCACGTCATAGTTCAGGCGGGTACCGGCCTGGAACTCCGTACCGGGCTGCAGCTTCACTCCGTCCACCGGCACCACCAGGTCGCCGCCGAACGGCGTGTGACCGGCGGTGCCGTTGCGGCTCTCATGCAACTGCCATCCTGCCTCGTCCGGATTGGCCGGTGGCGGCGCGAAACCATCGTTGATGCTGCCGTGGATGTTGATGTTGCCCTCCGCGCGCAGCACCAGCGACGCCGACTCGCCGAAGCCGCGCCGCGCCGGATCATTCCGATCGGCCTCAGGCCCATAGCGGTAGCCGGACAGGTCGATGTCGCCGGATACGGTCAGGTCCCCCCCGGGATTGGCCTCGCTGCGGCGGGCGAGGATCTGCACGCCGGGGCGCAGGCGATGCGTGCCCAGCGCAGCCGTGCGTTGTCGGAGATCCGCATTGGCCAGCGCGCCGTCCATCCACGCGCGGTTGTCCGGATCGACGATCTGGTCCAGCCACTGCTGGGTGACGCGCTGCGCGCGGTTGCCGTTGACGTCGACAGTGTCCGCCAAGGGCGCGTCCTCATAGCGTCGCACCGCATTGACCTGGATATCGGCCGCACCTTCGACGCGCAGACCGTTGGCGACCGTTATCGCCGCATCGTTGCCGCCGATGCGGGGCGCATCGATCTTCAGGGTGCCGCGGGCCACGCCGTCGTTCTGCCCGAGGCCGCCGCCCACCGCCACCGCCGTGCCCGCGCGCAGGTCGAGATGGGCGCCGGCGCCGATGTCGATCCCGCCGGCGGCGCTGCCCAGTTCGATCGTGGCCCGGTTCGGGCTGTCGATGATCTTGCCCTGGCTGTCCACGCGCAGGCCGGTGCCATGCGTATCCAGCGTTCCCTCCACCTGCAGACCGTCACGTGCGTACAGGCGGATCGCGCCGACCTGCTCGCCACTGGCGTCGATGCGCCCCGCCACGCGCAGGCTGCCTGCGTCGAGGCTGATGTCGACCCTGCGCGCCTTCACCTCATCACCGATCAGAAGATCACCCTCACCGATCCGGAACGTGCGCCCGCCGGTGACACCGCCTGCGTTCAAGCGCTGGTTCAGGCCTGCGAAGTCCTGCAACGTGCCGGCGCGAACCACGAGGTCTGCGCCGTCGTAAGGCGCCACGGTGCCACCTGCGTCGTAACGGCCACTGGCAGCCCCCTCGATGCCGCCGGCCAGATCGGCACTCCCGGCCAGGGCGTTCACCGTCAGCCGTCCGCCGCGGTTGTTGCGCGCCGAGAGATCGATGCGTGAGGCGGCGTCAGTGCTGACGTCACCCGCATCGCTGGACAGCAGCACGTCGCCGCCCCAGCTGTACCGGTCCACGTCGTACAGCGTAACCCTGCGCCCTGCCAGGTCCAGCGCCGCCTGGCTGCCGAGCGCGATGCCTTCGCGTGCGCTCGCTGACAGGCGGCCGGAGGCCAGTGCGATCGTGCTGTCCAGCGCGATCCGCTCGGCATCGATGCTCAGTTCACTGCCCAGTGCGTCGCCGCCGGCCCTGCCGCTGCCGCCCTGCAGGCGGAAGTCGCCGCCGGTCCGTACCTGCAGCTGCGCACCCGGATCGGCCGTCAGCAGCGGCGTGTCGATGCCGATACTGCCACCGCTGTACTGCCAGCCCTTGTCCGCGAGATAGTCGCCGCGCTGCTGGTGCACGTCCAGCGTACCCTGCGCGGAAAACAGCAGCTGCCCGGACGCGCTGAGGTTGAGCGCGCTGAAGCCGAGCACCTGGCGGTTCGCGGGCACCTCGGAGCTGGGACGGCTGAACGGGGCGCGCGCCAGCTGCAGGTTGCGGGTGACGATGTCCAGCTGCCCCGCGCCAAGCCGGTCCACCATGGGATCGGCCGGCGGCACCGATGCATCGCTGCCCGCCGCCTGCGTCGCCGCCAGCGAACCGTCCCAGACCAGTGTGTCCACCAGGATGCGCGCACGGTCGCTCGCCGCACCATAGCCATGGATGGCCTGCGCGCCCAGTACCAGCGTCTGCAGGCCACCGCGGCCGGTGGCACTGTCGCGCGCATCCAGGTCGACGCTGCCGAACACGTTGACCGAATCGCGTGCGACCAGGCTCAGCGTATCCAGCGCCGGTGCGCCGGTGGCATCATTGCCGCGCAGCAGCTGCTGCAGCACGGACTGGTTCATGGTCATGCCATTTGGCAACGCCCCTGCGGCCGCCGCCTGCGCGATCGCCTCGGCGCTGCCGAGGTTGAGCGCCGCCATGCTCACGCCCAGCTGGCGCGTGCCATAACGGGCGGAATCGCGCATCTGCAGCACGCCATCGGTGGCCACCCCGATGCTGCCATCGGATACCAGCCGTGCCTCGCCTTCGCAGTCCGTCTGGCAGCCGCCGATGTCGATCGCGACCGGCCCTGCCGCCACGCCGGTCGTACCGGTGATCAGGTTCAGGCGCTGGTTCGAGACGGCCAGCAGGCCGCCATTGACCTGATAGGGCACGGTCGGCGCGGACGCGGTGTCGCGTGCGAAAGACAAGGTATCGAGTGTCGCCCCGGCTTCGACCAGGATGCCGCTGCCACCGGACGCCGCAGCCACCAGTATCTCCGGCGCCTGCAGGGTCGCACCGGAGCGGATCGCCACATCGCGCACCGCGCCGGACACCGCCACCAGCGATGCCGTCTCATTGAACTGTCCGCCGATCACCATGCGTTCCGGCCGCAGCGCATTCAGTGCGTCGTCGGTGAAGGTCGCGCCACGATCGTGTGCCTGCGACGGACTGCCGGCAGCAGCGATCTCCAGCGAACCCACGGCCGGGCTGGCGAGCGTGGCCACCAGGGTGCCACCGCGTCCCTTTTCATTGGCCGCGGAGAAGCGCGCCGTGCCGGCGAAGTCGATGGCCGCGGTTCCCTCGCGACCAGCGCCTTCACCCAGTGCCAGGGTCAGCCCCAGCGCATCGATGGTCTGCCAGCCGCGCGCCTCGCCACGGCGGTCGGCCGTGGCCTGCACGAAGCTGTTGTAGCTGGTTTCGTTGTAGCCGGAATGCCGGCGCACCACCGCCGCTGGCGTCAGCAGGATGTCGGTGAGCAGCGGCGACGCCACCCCACCCAGTGCCGATCCCTGCTGACCGGACACGCGCCACGTCCCGGTGCCGGTCTGGATCGGCTGCGGTACGCCGGAGGTCCCCGTCGCGCCCAGCTCTACGCGGAATGCACCCGGCTGCAGCGCGAAGCTGGCCGGCAGCAATGTGTAGGTCCCCGCAGGCAGGCCGGGAACGCCGGCCGGTACGGTGATCTGCTGGCCCACCGCCGGCGCAGCGAAGCCATCATCACTGCTGGGTGCGAAGCTGCCGGCACGTCCCGGCATGATCGCGTACACCGGGTTGCCGGACGCACTGAACGCATAGCGCGGGTTGGCATCGGCCAGCGCGGTGCGCAGCACGTCGACGGAGCCACCGCGGCCTGAGACAAACGCCGCGCCCGTCAGTTCGCCGCCACCTGACACGTCCAGCAGCGCACCGGCATGCACATCCACATCGTTGGCGGTAAGGGTCACGCCTTTGGATGCAACTCCACCCGGCGTCAGTGATTCCAGGCTGCTGCTGCCCCTTCTCCACGACACGCCGTCCACGGTACCGCCATAGGGCAGCGCCAGACCTGCGCCACTGGTGGAGGTGATGCTGCCCGGCAACAGCTCCACCCGGCTGGCACGTGTGCCGCCCAGGATCAGGCCGCCCAGTTGCAGCGCTCCCATCGGCGCCTGCACGTTTCCGCCCTGCTGCACGGTCGCTGCCACCAGCTGCAACGCGCCCAGCGCTGACTCCGGCGGAGTGGCCGCCGCCGTACCCGTACCCCGGATGCGCAGCACCGCATCCGGATCCGACCAGTATCCGGGCGTCGCCACGGTCGCCGCAGACGCACCCGCGACCAGATAGCCCGTCGCACCGGAGGTGGGGTACAGGCGGGCGGCACTCACGTCCATCGACCCGCTCGCCATCAACGCACTGATCGATCCGCCGTTGGACACTGCGTTGAGCAGCCGCACGTCGCTGCGGCTGTCCAGTACGACCTGGTTGAAGCCGGGCAGCCAGGTGACATCACGGATGTCGATCAGATCAGCCCTCGCCGACAGCACGTGATCGCCTTCCGCAGCCGACGCCACGGTATCGGTGACCACCAGGTTCTCACCCGGCAGCGACTGCCAGTGCGACTGTGCCAGCAGCAGGTGCGGAGCACTCAGCGAAATGCCGCTGGACTGCGGTGCTGCCACGTCCATGCCGAGGCTTGACTGCCCCTGTCCGTAGATGCGCAGGCTCTGGCCCATGCGCAGGTCGACATCGCCCTCCGCGCGGACGTCACCGAACACGGACAGGGTGTCGAAGCCACCGGCCTGGATCTGCTCCACCGACAGCGCCGCGTGCCCGTACTCCAGCCGGTCCGGCAGCACCGCGTCGACCGGGCTGCGCTGGCTGAGCGTGATGCCACGCGCGCGCAGCACCTCCTCGCTCGCACCGCGCGCATGAACGCTGCCACCAAAGGCTACGCCCAAGGTGCCGCCACGCGCGCTACTGCCGCCGGCAGAGGCATCCATTGCGCCGTCCAGGTACAGAGCGTTGGCCGAACGCAGCACGATCTGCCCGCCATCGCTGTCCACCCGGGTCCGCCCCTTCCCGTCGACATCCAGCGGCGCCGAGGCGCCTGCTGCCCGCAGCTGCGCGCCACGCTCGAGCACGACGAAGGCTTCAGGCGGACGGTTGTCCACCGACGCAGAGGTCTCCCAGTCGAGCGCGCCGCCGATCTCGATGCGCCCCCCGGCCCGCACCAGTCCCTGCAGGCGGCCACTGGCATCGGCCAGTGACACCGCATCCGCACTGGCATCCAGCAGCGCACCGTCGGCGAACCGCCAGGTCCGCTCGCTCCGCTGCCCGACATACAGCGTGGTCGGCAGGCGCACATCGTCGATGCTGATGCGTCCCCCCTGTGCACGCAGCGTACCTTCCACGTCGATGTTGCCGGCGCCGAGCAGGGAGATCGCCTGCCCCGGGTCGACCTCGATCAGTGCGGCCTTGCCCACCCGCAGGTCGCCGCCGACGCTGTTGCGATCCGAGCGCAGGCTCACGCTGGCACCGCTGCGCTGGCGGACCAGCCCGCTCATCGGATCGGCACTGTAGAGCGGTGCCAGCCAGCGCTCCAGTGCGTCCTTCCGGTCCGTCGCGGCGCGCGCGTCGGCGGTGATCCGAAGGCCCGGCATGCGCGCTGTCAGCTGCGTGCCATCGGCAACCTCCAGCCCTTGATGGCCATTGATGTCGTACTGTGCAAAGCCGCTGCCGAACAGGCCGGCATCGATCTGCAGCGCGGCTGCATCGGCCGGATCCGCATCGCCTACCCGCACCCGGCCACCGGTGCCCAGCGAGAACGTGCCGCTGCCCTGGCCACGGCCACTGAACCGGCTGCCCTCGCCCAGCTGCACCCGGCCGCTGGCGTCCGTTGCCACCGTGCTGCTGTTCGCCTGCAGACTGATGCTGCCCCCTTTGCCGACACGACCCTTGCCGCGCAGGTCCAGCGCGGCGCCGGCCTCGACGTCGACCGTCGCCCCCGCGCCCACCCTCACGTCATGGCTGTTGCCCAGGCTCAGGCGGCCGCCATCCGTCCAGGCACCAGCCGCATCGAGTGGCTCTCCCAACGCTGCGTTGCTCCATTCACCGGCAAGATCGATGTGGGTACCGTCGGCAATAACGGTGCGTGCGCGGCCATCGTGCAGCAGTGCCGTCGGCCTGCCCTGCACCTCCAGCAGGTTGCCCGCCGACAGCTGGCCACCGGCAATGCCGATGTCGCCCGCCAGTTCAACCTCGCTGCCAATCAGGTTCAGCTGTCCGCCCGCCTGCAACCGAAGACGGCCGTCAATGCTGATGCGATCGGCGCTCGCCAGATCGATCCGTCCCCACTGCTGGGCACTCAATTCTGCGATGTCCAGCCACACCGTGTCGCGCCGCTCCTCCCCGACCGGTGCCAGCAGTGACCACGCCGCCGTCTTCGGCGCCTTGTCATCCACGCGCACGTCCGAACCGAACACGCCGCTGCGGCCCTGGCCGTCATAACGCCCGAGATAGAGCTGCGCATTGCGCGCTGCCGCCGTCTGCGCTTGTGCATAGCCGTCCAGTGCAGCATCGGGCCGGCGGTTCTGCTGCGCGCCCTGGAAGGTGGCGGTCTCCACACGGCCCTCCAGCACCGCCGTCGGGGCGGAGACGATCAGGCGTCCTGCATCGCGGCCGACCGTATACCCGTTGTCGACACGCTGCGCCGCGAACACGACCGGATCGCGGAACGTCTCGGTGACGCCCCAGCGCTCCTGTTTCACCTCATGGCCGTTGTACACCCCGTCGAACAGCATCTCCGCCGGTGCATCATCAAGGCGGTACACCTGGCCATCCACGCCGCGCACCCAGCTCTGCCGGATCACGCCGCTCTGCACATCCAGGCTGCCACCCGCAAGGTTGATGCGTGACCCACCATGCGTGATCACTTCACGGCCACCCAGCAGGACGGTGCCTCCCTGCGCGGCCCATTCGCCGATCGAATGCCCCTGGTTGTCGAGGTAGCCGCCCACTTCCAGCAGGCCGCCTGCGGCATACCAGCGCTCACCGTCGTAGCCCCCGGTTCCGGCTGGCACGTGGATGAGCCTGCGGCGGTCGACCCAGACCTCGCTGCTGGTCAGCTTGCCGCTGTCGCGGTTGTCCAGCGCATCGCGCAGTTCGTTGCCCTGCACCTTGATCTGGACATTGTTGCTTTCCATCGAGACCTGCACGCCCACGGCACCCGACACGTCCACGCGTGCTGCATCGTCGACGTAGCTGCGGGCCGCCGCGTCGGCGATGACCTGGCCGCCCGTGGCAACCGTGAGCGAATCGGGGCGGAAATGGATGTTGCCACCGGAAACGATCTCCACCCGCGACTGGTCGCGTCGGTCGTTGTGCTGGGAGAGATTGTCGAAGGTTGCCGAGCGCGCACCCGCGCGGATCGCATCCTGCTCTGCCGATTCCCTGATGAGGCTGTCGCGCTGGGTGTCCAGTGCCGTGGCCTTGCCATCGTCCTCGATCAGCACCGCCGTGGTCGATCCATCGGCGAGCGTGACGGTGCTGCCGGTATCACTGGCCGAGGTCAGAAGATGCACGGTGCCGCGCTGTGCGAGCGTCGTGCTGGCCACGGCCACGCCGGCCTGCTCGACGTTGCGTCCGGCCAGGGTCACGTCACCCTCGCGGGCACGCAGCAGGCCGGTATTGCGCACGCTGCCCGCGGTACTGTCGGCGATGAAGCGCGGCGCGATTTCATTGCCACGCGTGGTGGAGCTGGTATTGGCTGCGGTGCCGACGCCGCGCCGGATCACGAAACTGTCGCCGGCAGCCAGCTGCACCTGGCCCTTTCGCGCCTCGATCTGGCCGGCGTTCTCCACGCTGTGTCCCGCCAGCAGCACGTAACCGCCGCCACGCGTGGCGCTGGTCGGCTCGTGGGTCGCGATACGTGCGCCCCGCTCCACCATCACCTTGCCAGCGGCATCGCTGAGGGCGGCCGTATTCGTATCCGCGCTGTACAACCCGGTGTCGCGGAACTGGCCGTCGCTGATGCGCGCCGCCGCCGCGACCAGGTTGCGGACGTTGACCTGGCTGTTGTTGCCGAACACCACGCCGTTGCGGTTGGCCACGAACACGGTGCCGCCCGCGGTGAGCTGGCCGAGAATCTGGCTAGGCCGCGCATTCGGATCGTTCACCCGGTTGAGCACGGCCCAGTCCGGGTTCTGCAGGAAGTTCAGCGTGGTGTTGCCGCCGATATTGAAGGTCTCCCAGTTCAGGATCGCCTTGTCCGCGGTCTGCTCGATGCTGACCTGGACACGTCCGTCACTGCCCTGTGACTGGATCGCCTCGCGGGCGTTGATCCAGCCCCGGGTCAACGGATTCTCATCGACCTTCAACCCGTCCCGGCCCAATCCGTCGGCAACGATGAACCCGGCCTCCCGCCGCGATTGCCGCGCCTGATCCTGCAGGCGCTGCTGCAGGGCGATGGCCTGCGCGGCGGTGCCGAGATTGTCGATCGACTGCTGCAGCTTCTGCCGCGCAGCATCCTGCTGCTGGGCCGGCAACTGGAACTGGATGGGCACGCCGTTGGGCATGCGCCCGCTCTGGCTGGCCGCGCCCTGCGCTGCGCCGCGCTCGGCGAACCAGGCCGGGCTGAACGCCTGCTGGGCCTGGCTGGCCGGAGCGACCACGCTTCCCAGTGCGACCGCGATGGCCCACGCCATCGGATGATTGCGGCGCATCGGCGCGGCCGGATGAACAGCGGACGGGAGCGGGTGCGACATCGTAACCTCATCAACCTGGTGGACCGCACTGGCGGCGGTGATCGGAGACACGCGCAACGCATGCCCTGCCACTGATAGACGGTTCGCGTGACATGAAGCCGACAGCGTGCAGGGGGCGATGGCGCTGCACGCCGCACGGCGGAAATGGCGACGCCGGCCACAGGGGCCGGCGCCGGGTCAAACAGGGTTCACGCGGCGCTGCGGATTACAGCGGACGGCCGATGCCCGCACAGGTGCTGGGATTGTTCAGGCCGGCTGCGCTGCTGGCCAGCACGAAGCGGTTGCGGATCGCATCGCGCCAGGCCTTGGTCAGCGGGATGAAACCATGGCCGGTGATCGACGCCTCGTAGGCCGCCGGGTAGGTCGCCGGATAGTGGCGCGCCAGGAAGCCGCGCAGACTGGTGGCAACCGCCGAATCCTTGTAGCACTGGCCGATCACCAGGTTGGTGTAGCCGGCAATCGGATAGCCGGCCGACGGGTTGCCGAACACCGGCACCCAGTTGGCGGGGTTCTCGGCAGCGGTGCCGGTCGGCGGAGCGACGGTATCCAGGGTGGCCTGCACGCTCACCTGGTCCGGCGAGAAGCCCTTGACCTTGGCAACCTTGGTCGCATCGGTCAGGCTCGGGATCACGTCCGGGCCGACGTAGCCGATGCGGCCATCCGCCGCATAGACAGCGTTGTACAGCGAGGTGCCGCCCGTGGCCGGCGCGGCGACCAGGAACGCCGGCAGGTTGTTGTTGGCATCGCGCTTGTACAGGTCGGCGAAGGTCGACTTCACGGCGAACGTGCCGCCGACCAGGTTCGAGGTCGCAGCCGGCTCAGCGGCGCAGGCGGCAGCCAGGAAGCGGGTGAACATTTCGCTGGTGCCGCTGCTTTCGGTGCGGTAGACCACACGGATCGGACCGCTGCGGTTGGCGTCGATGGTCGACCAGTCGCTGATCGCGCCGGAGAACACGCCGCAGATCTGCGCCACGCTCAGGTTGACGGCCGAACCCGGCTTGTTGAACGGGATGGTCACCGAGGTGGCCACCGACGGCACCTGGATCAGGGCGCCGTAGCGGTTGGCATTGGTCGACTGGTTGTAGTTGGTGGTGTAGGTGCTCAGTTCAGTCGCGCTCAGCACCGAGTCGCTGCCAGCGAAATGCACGGTGCCGGTGGTCGAGAACAGCGCCGAATTGTTCTCCAGGAACGCCTTCTTGCCGGTGCCCGAACCGGTCACGGCGTAGCTGAAGTTGGCCGGCAGGATGCTGTCAGCCTGGCCCTTGTAGAGGTCGGCCGGCAGCGATGCACCACCGCCGGTAACGGTCTGCGCCGACGCGGCGCCGGCAGTGGCGAGCAGCGCGGTGGCAACCAGCGCGGCCAGAGTCTTGTACTTGTACATGATCTTCTCCTGAAGGGTTTGCTGTGAAGGGAAACGCCAAGGGAGGAACGGTCACTACACGCCTGCTGTCGCTGAGGGCCTCCCAGCCCGCTCCGCGACGACAGGCTCATGCTCGTCCGTGCCGATGACAGGCCGCTTAAGAAACCTGTGGAAGATCGAAAGAAGGTATGGAGGATTGTGTGGAGAAGCGTGGCCTGTGCGCCACACGCCCGTCACTGCACGAGCTGGTTCATTTCCATGATCGGCATCAGCACCGCCAGCACGATGGTCAGCACCACCCCGCCCATCACCAGGATCATGGTCGGCTCGAGCAGTGCGGTCAGTGCCATCGCGCGCCGCTCAATCTCGCGCGAGAGGGTCTGCGCGGCGCGATCCAGCAGGGGCGCAAGTGTGCCGGTCTTTTCACCACTGGTGACCAGATGCACCAGGATCGGCGGATAGACCTTCTGCACTTTCAACGCAGCGCCCAGTGCCGCGCCTTCACGCACGCGCGCGGCGACATCCTCGGCGCAGCGCGCCAGCAGCGCGTTTCCCAGCGTCTGCCGCGCTGCCTCCAGCGCGCGCAGCAATGGCACGCCGGCATCGAGCAGGATGGCCAACGTCGAGGCGAAGCGCGCACTGTTCACGCCAAGCACGAAGCGGCCCATCACCGGCACGCGCAGCAGCATCGCATCCCAGCGCAGGCGCAGATCGGTGCGGCGCAACGCCAGTCGCCATGCCACCACCAGCAGGCCGATGCCCAGCGCAGTCCATGCGCCCCAGTTGCGCACGAACGCGCTGGCGGCCAGCATCACCTGGGTCAGCACCGGCAGCGTCTGTCGTGCCTGCACGAACGCTGTTACAACCTGCGGCACCACATAGCTGAGCAGGAAGATCACGATCGCCACCGATACAACACTGATCGCCGCTGGATAGATGAACGCCGTGAGCACCTTGGCCTGCAGCGCATTGCGCTCCTCGATGTAATCGGCCAGGCGCTCCATGACCCGCGCCAGGTCGCCCGAGTCCTCGCCGGCGCCGACCAGGGCGCGATAGATCGGCGGGAAGTCGCGCGGCCGGGCCGCCAGGGCCACGGTCAAGCGCTGACCCGCACGCACATCGGCGCGCACCGAGGTCAGCGCCTGAGCCACATGCGGTCGCTCTGCCTGCTCGATGACGGCACTCAATGCGCCCTCCAGCGGCAGGCTGGCGGCGAGCAGGCTGGCCAGCTGGCGGGTGGCCCAGGCCAGTTCGCTCGCTGAAAGCCGGCGTGTTCCCCAGCCCCCGCCTGCGCCGCGCGCGGGGCTGACGTGCACGGGCGTCAGCCCACGCCCACGCAGCAGCTGGCGCGCACCACGCGGGCTGTCGGCATCCACCTGGCCCTTCTCAATGCGTCCCTGCGCGTTGGCGGCCTGGTAGTCGAACAGCGCCATCGTCGCGTCACCCGTCGCCGCTGACGCGCAGGATCTCCTCCAGCGTGGTCAGCCCGCTGTCGACCCAACGCTGGCCGTCCTCGCGCAGGCTGCGCATGCCGGCGGCCCGTGCCGCCTGGCGCAGCGCGGGCTCGCCCTGCCCCTCGTGGATCAGCGCCCGTACCCGATCATCGACCACGAACAGCTCATGGATGCCGGTTCGTCCGCGGTAGCCGCTGTGTGCACAGGCCGCGCAGCCCACTGCCCGCCACACCGTGCGACCGTCGGCATCGACTTCTGCGCGCCGGCACTGCATGCACAGGCGCCTCACCAGCCGCTGTGCCAGCACACCGCGCAGCGAAGACGCCAGCAGGAACGGTTCCACCCCCATGTCTGCCAGCCGGGTCACTGCCGAGATTGCATCGTTGGTATGCAGCGAGGCCAGCACGCCATGACCCGTCAGCGACGACTGCACGGCGATCTGCGCGGTTTCCAGGTCGCGGATCTCACCGATCATGATGGTGTCCGGGTCCTGGCGCAGGATCGCGCGCAGCGCGGTGCCGAAGGTCATCCCGATACGCGCATTGACCTGGATCTGGCCGATGCCCGCGAAGTCGTACTCCACGGGATCCTCCACGGTGAGGATGTTGCTGGTGCTGCTGTCGAGCTGGCCGAGCGCGGCATACAGCGAGGTGGTCTTGCCACTGCCGGTCGGGCCGGTGACCAGCACGATGCCGTGTGGCTGGCGGATCAGGCCGGTGAACGTGGCCAGGGTGTCGTCGGCCATGCCAAGGCGCTGCAGCTGCAGCCGGCCGGCATCCTTCTCCAGCAGCCGCAGCACCGCGCGCTCGCCGTGCCCGGTCGGCACGGTGGACACGCGGATGTCCAGCGGCCGGCCGCCTACGCGGAGGGCGATGCGCCCGTCCTGTGGCAGGCGCTTCTCGGCAATATCCAGATGCGCCATGATCTTGATGCGCGACACCAGGGCGGCATGCAGGGCGCGCCGCGGCTGCACCATGTCGCGCAGCGTGCCATCGACACGGTAGCGGACCACCGAATGGGTCTCGAACGGCTCGATGTGCAGGTCGCTGGCGCCATCGCGCGCGGCCTGTGCCAGCAGCGCATTGATCATGCGGATCACCGGCGCGTCATCCTGTGCATCCAGCAGATCAGTGATCTCCGGCATGTCCTGCATCAGCCGGTCAAGGTCGACTTCGCTCTCCGCCGCGCCGACGACCGCCGCGGCGTCGCCGCCGTCACGATACTGTTCGCCCAGCCGCTGCTGCCAGGCCGCACTGTCCAGTTGCTGGAACGGCAGGGGTCCATGCAGGCGGCGAAGCTCGGCGACAGCCCAGGCCGGGGTCTCGGCGGTGCCCAGCAGGACCGGCCCATCACCCGTGTCGGCCAGCATCACCCCGTGGCTGCGCACCCAGGCATACGGCAGTGATCGCAGATCGTTGGCCACGGTCACGGCCCGATCACCAGTTCCGGGGTGTATCCCAACCCCCGTAGCTGCTGCAGGGCCGGGTCCAGCTGTGCCGGATCGCGTGGCAGTCGCACCCGCAGGCGCTGACCCGCTGCGCCGGGTGTGGCTTCTGCGTACGCCTGCAGCCCCAATGCCCGCACCTGCGCCACCGCCTGCGCGGCGCGTGCGGGGTCCAGGCCCTGCGCGAACTGCACATGTTGCGCGGTGCCCTCGCCGGTCGGGTACAGGGCGGCCAGACTGGTGTTCTGCAATGGTCGCCCCTGGCCGTCGCGCGCGTTGCCCTGGCCGAGCGTACCCAGGTCCTGTGGCGGCAGCTGCGGCGCCGACAGCGCCGGCAATGCCCAGCTCTGCCCCGGCTGTGCACCGGCCTGGGCGTTGCGCATGTAGTCGTAGCGATCGCGGGTCAGGCGCTGGCCGGCCGCCGGGTCACGCACCACGTGCGGTCGCAGGAACACCATCAGGTTGGTCTTGGCGCGCCTGCGCGTGTCGCTGCGGAACAACGCGCCCAGTACCGGAATCCGGCCCAGGCCCGGCACCGCGTCGCGACCGTGGCTGACGCTGTCCTCGAGCAGGCCGCCCAGCACCATGATCTGGCCGTCGTCGAGCAGCACGCTGGTGTCCAGTGCCCGCTTGTTGGTGATGATGCCCTCGCTACCGGAGCTCTGCCCGTCGATGCTGCTCACTTCCTGATAGATGTCCAGCTTCACCGTCCCGCCTTCGGAGATCTGCGGGCGCACCCGCAGCTTCAGGCCGATGTCCTCACGCTCGATGGTCTGGAACGGATTGTTGCTGCCACCTCCGCCGTCGGTGACATAGCGGCCGCTGACGAATGGGACGGTCTGGCCGACCATGATGCTGGCGGCCTCGTTATCGAGCGTCATCAGGTTCGGCGTGGACAGGATGTTGGCACCGCCCTTGCTCTGCAGCGCGTTGGCCAGTGCCTTCATGTTGAGGATCTGGCCCACGCCCGGCAGCGTGATGGTGCCATCGATCACGCCCACGTTGAGGCCATCGCGCGGCAGCACGTCCAGCGTGGTGCGCGCCGTGCCATTGAGGCCGCTGCCGCCGGTCGCACCACCGAAGTGGGTGCCTGCGAACGTGCGGCCATTGCCCAGCATCCACTGCACGCCCAGTTCAGCGGCATCGGTCTGGTTGACTTCCACGATCAGGCTTTCCACCAGCACCTGCGCGCGCCGCTGGTCGAGCTGGTCGATCACCCGGCGCAGGTTGCGGTACACCGGCTCCGGCGCCGAGATCAGCAGCGTATTGGTGGCGACATCGGCCTGTACGGAGATGCCGTTCTGGCTGAAGCCACTGCTGCCGGCATCAGCGGGGTCGCGCCGGTCCGGATCGAGCCGCTGCGACGGCAGCGCATTGCCCGTGGCCCCGGCCTGCTGCGGCTGCGGCTGCGTCGGCGCGCTGCGAGCGGACCCGCCAGGCAGCGGCGTGATGCCCTCGCTGCTGCCCATCGCCTGCGCGTCGCTCTGCCCGGCCACCACGCCGCGCAGCACGCCCGCCAGCTGCGTGGCCTGTGCATTGCGCAGATAGACCACATGCAGGTTGCCGGACTCGTCCTGTGCCCGGTCCAGCTTCTCCACCAGCTGGCGTGCCAACCGCGTGCGCCCCGGGCTGCTGGAGCGCAGCAGCACGCTGTTGCTGCGCGGATCGGCCATCACCACCACCTTCTGGCCCGGCTCGGCGCCCTGCGCATCCAGCAACGGTGCGACCATCGCGGCCACATCCACGGCGATCCCCTGCTGCAGCTTGACCACGTCGGTGTCCATGCCAGCCGGGGTGTCCACGCTGGCGATCACCCGCGCGATGCGTTCCAGATTGTCGGCATAGTCGGTGATGACCAGAGTATTGTTGCCCGCGTTGGCGGTGATCGGGTTGTCCGGGCTGATCATCGGCCGCAGCACCGCGACCAGTGCGGCCGCATTCTCGTAACGCAGCGCGAAGGTCCGTGTGGCAACCTCTCCACCTGCCGCTCCGCCGCCTACCCGGCCGCCCAGCAGCTTGGCATCGGCCTGTGGCACGACCCGGCTGATGCCACCGTTCTCGACCACGGCGAAGCCACGCATGCGCAGTGCGCCGAGCAGAAGCTGATAGGCCTGCGCGCGACTGACAGGACCATCCGATACCACCGTCATCTTGCCGGTCACGCGTGGATCGATCAGGAACTGGCGGCCGGTGAAACGCGCCGCCATCCGCAGCACGCCACCGATATCGGTATCCACCAGATTCAACTGCACCGGCTCGTCGCTGGCATCCTGCGCCCATGCCGGCGCGGGCAGGTGGACCATCCCCACGACCAGAGCCAGCACCGCGCCACAGGCAAGACCGTGCATCGACCTCATCGAAGCTCACCCGCAACGGCCTTCATCACGATGCTTCCTGAAATACGTGCCGCCGGCATATCCGCGTCCCCTGTGCGTTGCAGTTGCAGTCGTTGCAGTTCGATGGTCGGGTCGGCCAGCAGCGGCAGGAGCCAGTTCCAGAGCACATCGGCGGGCACCGACTGCACCTGCAGGTGCCAGCGTCCATCGCGCGCGTCGACCCGCACCCCATCGGCAAGGCCGGCGGCGGCGATCCGCGAACGCAGGCTGGTCAGTGTCGGCCGCTGCTCCCGGGCCAGGCGCTGGCGCTCGCGCGCGTCCAGCAAGGGCGCCAGTGCCCGCATCTGTGCCTGCAGGCGCGGCAGCTCAACCTGCCAGTAGCTGCGCTGCTTCAGCAGGGGCTCCAGCCAGAATGCCCACAGCGCAGCGGCCAGCAGTGCACCCACCATCGTCGTCAGCATGACGCGTTCGCGTAGCTGCAGGCGCCGCCAGCACTGCGACAGCGCCGCGATGCCGCCTTCCATCCACGCAGTCCGTACCCTCATCGGCTGCCCCCGGTGCTCAGCCGCAGGCGGCCACCGCCCTGGCGGACCAGCTGCAGGCCCTGCGCCTGCGCCGCCTGCTGCCATCGTTCCAGATGCTGCGCATCATCGGCCAGCGCCTGCGCATCGGCGTCCAGTTCCAGTTCAAGCGCGCCGGGCGTGTAGTCCATGCCGCGAACGCGGCCGGCCAGCTCCGGAACCGCCTGCAATGCCAGCGCGACCTGTTGCTGTATCCGCAGCAGTGGAGCCGTCTGCACCGGTGCGGCCAACGCACGCCGTGCCTGCAGGACCGGATCCAGTACCTCGGTGATTTCCGGATACTGCGCGCTGAACTGCCGCGTCATTTTCCGCTGCAACGCCTCACCTTCGCCGCGCCAGCGCGAGACCTGCAACTGCAGGCCCGTCGCGGCGAGCACCCCGGCCGCCAGTGCCAGCCCGATCGCCACTCGTGGCAGGCGTCGTCCGCCGCGCTGCAGCGGTAGTGCCCATGCCGGCAGCGGGCCGCTGGCCTCGCTGCCCGCGGCCACTGTGCTGGTCTGCAGGTGTCCGGGCCAACCCGAGGGCACCGCATGCACCCATTGCACGGCCTGCACGCCGGCCTGCTGCAGGCGCAGGGAGGTTGCCTGCAGCACGCCTGCCACGTCGCGCCCGCCACTCCACTGCACGAAGCCGCGGTCGCGCCCGCTGCGTACCAGCAGGTGCTCGCCCTTCGCCTCCAGCGTGGCCCGCCCCTCCGTCCACGGCAGCAGCAGCGGCGTCGGGTACAGCCCCTGCAGGCTCAGGCCGCACGACGCCAGCAGCTGCTGCGCCTGGGCCACGGCCTGCTGGCCCAGCCATGCCACCGGCACGGTCCCGTCAGCCGCCTGCGGCCCATTGGCCAGCGCAACATCCTGCAGGTCGTCCAGCAGCATCGCCTCCACCTCGCCCTGCAGCGCGGCCTGCAGCCGGCGAACTGACAGCGGCGGCAGCTGCAGTTCCAGCAGGATCAGGTCATGCGGATCGAGGCAGGCGTGCACCTGTGCCTGCGGATGGCGCTGTCCCAGCGCCGATAGCGCCTCGCAGCCATGCGCCGCCACGTCACCGCGTTGCAGTTGCGCCCACTCCACCCGGCTGTCGGCCTGCAGTCGATCCAGCGCCGGCAGGCGCACCCGCAGCTGCACGCTCATGCGCCGATCCTCGTCCATACACGCTGCACGCGCACGCTGTCATCGCGGTACTCACGCCAGATCAACGCGCGGAAATCGACGTCGCAGTCGTCTGCCTGGACCTGTCCGACCGCCAGGAACCATTCGCTGTGGATGCCCAGCGGCATCACCGACATCTGCTCGCTGCTCACCTGCAGGCGGTTGGCGATATCACCGCGGTTGAGCAGCCAGCGGCCGCCGTCGCGCTCGTCCACCAGCGCCCGCAGCCGGCCCGGATCAGCGCCGGGTGCAACCGCCTGCAGCACGGCCAGGTCGGTCGTATTGGCGTTGACCAGCGTGTGCGCCGGCAACACCACCGTGCGCCGGGACAACGCCCGGACGGCGCGTGGCTCGGCACCGGCCAGCGCCTGCCCGATCAGGGCTTCGCGCGGCAGCGGCGCCTGCGCGGCGCGATCACCGTCGCGCAGCCGCGCCTGGATGTGGTCTGCGGCACCGCTGCATGCGGCCGCAGACACCCCCTGCTCCACGCACAGCGCCACGAAGGCCTGCCGCGCCTGCGCATCCGGTTGGCCCTGCGACAACAGGTTGCGCAGGTTGAACAGCGACTGCGCGTCCACCATCTGCAGGCGCACCGGCAGCGGCGCATCCAGTTGCACCGGCCGTGCCCAGCGACCGTCGCGCACGGTGGTCAGCTGCTCGCGCGCGTCGTCACGAAGCTGCTGCCCCGCGCGCTCCAGCGCGGCATCCACGGCCATGCGTACCTGCGCCCGCAGCTGGTCGCCACGCAGCGCACGCAGCTGCGCGGCCTGGCGGGTCAGCAGCGCGGTCGCGATCACCGCCACCAGTGCGACCACCAGCATCGCGACGATCACCGCCATGCCCTGCTGGCGACGACACGGAAAGGCTGCCATCGGAGGCGACATCGGTGGACCTCACAGCTGCCAGGAGCCGATGTCCGCATTGCCGGCATCACCTCCGGCCTTGCTGTCCGCGCCAAGGGAGAACACGTCGATGTCGCCGTGCGCGCCCGGGTTCTGGTACTGGTACGGATGCCCCCACGGGTCGTTCGGCAGGCGGTCCAGATAGGGGGTTGTCGGCATCGCGCCGCTGCTCTGGGGCGGCGCCACCAACGCCTGCAATCCCTGCTCGGTGCTGGGGTAGCGGCCATTGTCCAGGCGATAGAGCTTCAGCGCCTGCATCAGTGCGGCGATGTCCTGGCGTGCCGCCACCACCCGCGCCTGATCGGGACGATCCATCAGGCGCGGCACGATCAGTGCGGCAAGAATGCCGATGATCACCACCACCACCATGATCTCGATCAGGCTGAAACCGTGCTGCCGGGCCCTGCCACCACGAAGCTGTCTTGCCATTGTTCCGCCCTCGTCATCCTGGAAGGGACCGCTGCACCATGGTCAGCGGCGCATGTGTCAGTACGATAAACATCCACCTGCAATTCGCTGCTGCTCCACCCTGTCTGCGCTGGCGCCCGCCGGCGGCACGCCAGCCGACTGCAGCAGCGTTGCAGGTACCGCCGCCAACGCGCCTTCCACGCAGCGACGCAGCAGCGGATGGCGACTGGCCTGCAGGATCCGCACGCATTGCGTCGGCGACCAGGCGCTGCCACGGCCGAAGCCGACGAAGCGGCGGTACACCTGGTGATGGCGCAGGTCATCGTGTACCCGTTGCGCGCTGTCCAGTGCCTGCACCCACAGCAGCAGAGCGGCACGCTGCAGCATGCGGACATCGTCCATGTCCAGGGGCAGCGTCGCGATGGCTGCCTCCGGCCACGCCGGCAGTTGCGCATCGGTTGCGCGGCGCAGCGCCAGCAGCGGATGCGCCTCGACGTCCAGCGCCGCCCATCGCGCGGCGTCTGCCCAGGCGTCGCTGGAAAGCACCCAGACCCACGGATGCCCGTAGCGCTGTACGCACAGCGGCGCGTGCCGGGCCTGTTCCAGCGACCGGCTCAGGTGGCGATCCAGCTCGAGCATGCTGATCCTGCGACGTTCCGCCATCGACGCTGCCTGCGCTCCACGACGCGGATGCGCCGTACTCTGGAGAAGACGTCAGCAGGGTCGATGAAGCGACAGCGCGTTGCGCGTGATGTGCCGTGTGTTGCGCTTCAGCCGCTCTGTCACAGCGACGTCATGCGCCTGCAGGCATCGGCATCCAGCAACGGAGCGATGCCGCCGCATTGTCGTGCCAGCACCATCACGTCGGGACGTCGGGCAAATGCGGACAGCAACCCGGCCGCGTCCGCGTCGGCCAGCAACGCGGCCGTGGCCTGGCGCAGTGCCGGCAACTGCCATCCGTCCATCGCAGTCACCGCACCGGCCACGAACCAGTGCCACAAGCGGTGATGGATCACCTGGTCGTGCAACTGTGGCAGGCCCTGTATGCCATGCATCGCCATCAGCAGCAGACCGCGGGCCGCCATTGCCGGTGATACGCTGCCCTTCTCCGGCAGCGACAGCGCCTGCTGCAACCTCAGCAGGGCAGCCAGCGGATGGCCCTGCGGGTCGAAATCCAGCAGCACGGACTGTTCCTGCCACTGCGGATCGGACACCACGCAGACCCAGGGCGATCCATAGCGATGCACCGTCAATGGACGCCGCTGCGTGGTCTCCAGCAATGCGGACAGGTTGCGTCGCAGGTCGAGCACACCGATGGTCTCGTTGCGCATTCCTTGGCTTCTCCTTGCATGCGGCAGCCACGCGACGCGCGTGGCCGGGGACTCTACCCCAGGACGGCGATACCGCCCGGGAAGCGACGCAGCTCCAACGACAGCGTCAACCGCAGCTGTTCCAGCGCCGCGTCCGGGTCATCGATGCGGAAGCGACCGCTGACCGGCGCACGCGCCTGTGCGCCGTCACCGAGCAGGACCCTGCCGCGGCGATAGCGATTGATATCGTCCACCACCTCGCGCAACGGCGCGCGGCGGAACACCAGCATGCCTTCGGTCCAGGCGCTGACCTCGCCGGCCACGGCCTCGGCCACCACGCCGCTCAGGCGTTCGTCGTAGCGGGTCTGCTGTCCGGCCTGCAGCCGCAGCCGGCCCTGCGGGTGCTCGATGCGGGCGCTGCCGCGCAGGCACGTCACCCGGACGTGTCCCCCGGTATTGCGCACGTCCAGCCGGGCTGCGCCCTCATCGGCGATCACACAGCCCGGCCCCGCGTACAGTGCGAGGCGTGAACCCGCAGCGGTCTCGAATGCCGCCTGCCCCTGCACCAGCTCGTAACCCTCGCCACCCGCACCCATCCGGCGCCGCAGACTGCTCTGCGTATCCAGCTCCAGCGTCAACTGCGGCGTCAGCGCAAGCTGGAGGCGCTCGCCGGTGCCGGTATGGAAGTCGGCCGCCATCGCACTCACCGACGGCCACAGCCCCAACGGTGGACGGATCGCTGCCACCACGGCGAGGCTGGCGGGGGCGGCGATGGCCGCCCCCAGGAATGCACGCCGGCTCCATCGCCGTGCCAGGCCCGGTGCCTGCGGCTGGCGCGCCGCAGCCGGGACCTGCTCACCGGCCACGCGCACCTGCTCCCATTGCCGCCGCGCACGGGCAAACGCTTCGCGGTGACGCGAATCGGTCGCGCACCATTGGCGGAACCTGCGTCCGTCGGCTGCTGTGGCCTCGCCCGACGTCAGACGCACCACCCAGGCGTGGGCCTGGCGCTCCACGGCGTCGAGCGTGCGGTGCGGGCGATCATCAGGGTCCATGCGCAGTCCAGCCATGCCCGCACGCTGCGGGGTTCTGCTCGGCGTCAAAGTGTAGACGGACGCCGCCGGTCAGAACCGCACCTGCCGGTCCTGCCCGCTGCGCTCGGCCAGATAGTCCTGGGCCGCTTTCAGTTCGCGCTGCACCAGCCGCAGCGACACGCCCAGCTGCTCGGCCACGTCCCGCTGCTGCAGGCCGTCCACGCGGATCGCCAGCAGGATCCGGCGGCGGCGTTCGGGCATGCGGTGCAGCAGGCCGACCATGTCTTCGAGGGCACGATCAAGCTCCGCAGCCTGAGCCGGACCGGGGCCCGGATCGGCCATCTCCATCAGTGCGTCCACTTCTTCCAGGCTGAGCAGGCGATGGTCGGCGCGCTGCCGATCGATCACGGTGTTCATCGCCATCCGCAGCAGATAGGCCGCCGGATTCTGCACCGGGTCCAGCCGGTCGCGGCGTGCGCTCAGGCGCATCCAGGTGTCCTGCAGCGCATCGCCTGCCAGCTCTTCCGAGCCCAGCTTGCGCACCAGCCGGCGCTTGAGTTCATCGTAGGCCCCCAGCAGGTGATCCATCAGGTCCACCGCCCCGGCCGTTCCGTTGCTCATGTTCGAATCCTTGAAATCATGGAAGGGGCTGCCGCCGGCCACAGTCGTGGTCGGCACGGGAGGGCTGGATCTGCAGCGTCACCGGCTGCGGCAACGCGGCGGCGTCGATGGACGGCGCCAGCCTGCCGATAGCCAGCAGCAGGCGCCGATCGCGCCGGGCGTCGCCGCTGCCGACGAGCAGTTCGGCATCGTCGACATGGCCCTCGGCGGTGATGCGGAAACGCAGCGTCGCCGCGTAGCGGCCCGGTGCGAGCAGGGGGTCGTCACAGAACGCGTCGCGCAGCCGCTGCTGCAGCCCGCCAAAACGACGGCTGCGCTCGGATTCCGGCAGCAGGCCGACGGTACCGGCTGCGCGTTCGGGTTGCGCGCCCAGCCGAAGCACCACGCGCTGCGCGCCGATCACCTCGGCTTCGACGCCGGTCTCCTGCAGCAGGGTCTGCAGCGCCTGCAGCGGCGGCAGGCTGGCGTGCAGCGGGTAACTGCGCCGACCGGCAGCGAGTTCGCCGGCGTACATCACCGACCACCCGCTGCTGACGCTGAAGCGCTCCACTGCCTGCTCCAGCGGCTGCGCCGGAATGTCGTAGGCACGGACGTCGTCCTCGGCCGTGGCGACGAAGGCCAGCAGCAGCCACGCAGCGATGGCCACTCTCCATGTTCTGACCGCGTGGCGTCCATCCAGCCCCCTGACGTTGAACACATGACCCTCGGCAGCGACAGCAGCTGTGACGGAGGCAGGCGGCACGACCGGGAGGTCGCCCGCGCGCGACCGGCAAGCGGGGTCAGACCCTACCGGGGGCAGATGTCATTGCGATGACCACCGCACCGGCGGCCGGCGCGGCACGGCCTCAAAGCGGCAGCCGGGTGGTCTGCTTGATCCGCTGCATCGGGATCTCGGTCTTGGTGTTCTGCACCCCGGCGATCCTGTTCAGATGCCGGATCTGGAACTGGCGATACGCGTCCAGGTCGGCCACGGCCACCCGCAGCAGAAAATCGCAGTCGCCCGCCATCAGATGACATTCAAGCACTTCCGGCAGGGACTTGATGCTGTTTATGAAGTGGTTGGTGGTGTCCTCGTCCTGTCCACGCAGCCAGACCCGCACGAACACGGTGAAGCCCCGTCCCACCTTGGTCTCGTTCAGCAGTGCCACATAGCGGTCGATGTAGCCGCCCTCCTCCAGCAGCCGGACCCGGCGCAGGCAGGCCGAGGGCGAAAGACCGACCTGCCTGGCCAGCTCCAGGTTCTGCAGGCGACCATCGGCCTGCAGCGCCTCGAGAATCCGGCGATCAAGGTTATCGAGTTGAGATTGCATTGGATTTCACCTTCATGGCCATCTGTCGCATCAGATGCGCAACATTCTCAATGGAATGGCATCAACGCAACCCGATTTCGTTGCATCGCCGCTAGGATGAAGCACCCCCACTCGCTTCCCCCCCCATGGACGCCCAATCCTCCCCCCTCCCGCCTGATGCCCCCTGCCACGTCACGCCCCGCGCCGAGTTCCTGCGCGGCCTGCGCGCTGCCGTGCCGGTGATGATCGGCTTCGTTCCCTTCGCCCTGGTGCTCGGTGCACAGGCTGCGCAGAAGGGCCTGTCGGCGCTTGAAGTACCGCTCATGACCGGGCTCAACTTCGCCGGTGGCTCGGAGTTCGCCGCCGTCGAGCTGTGGACGTCACCTCCGCACATCGCGCTCATCGTAGCGATCACCGCGCTGGTCAACAGTCGCCATCTGTTGATGGGGGCCAGCCTGGCACCGCTGCTGCAGCACCTGCCACGCCGTCGCACGCTGCCGGCGTTGTTCTTCATGTGTGACGAAAGCTGGGCCCTGGGTGTCGCCGACGCGCGGCGGCGCATGCACGGTTTCTGCCTCGCCTACTACTTGGGCACCTCGGCCGGCCTGTATGGGGTCTGGGTGACCTGCACGACGCTGGGCGCGATCGCCGGCCCGCTGCTGGGCGACATCCATGCCTATGGATTCGACATGGCCTTCCCCGCAGTGTTCCTGGTGCTGCTGCGTGGCATGTGGCAGGGCCTGCGCGCAGCGCGGCCCTGGCTGGTCAGCCTGCTGGTGGCTGCAGGCACCTATCTGCTGGTTCCCGGCGCCTGGTACGTCGCCAGTGGTGCGCTGGCCGGGCTGGTGGCCGCCTGGCTGCTGGCGGAGGACGCGGCATGATCCAGTGGAGCTCGCTGCTCACCATCGTGCTGATGGCAGCCGTTACCTACCTCACCCGCATCATCGGCTTCCTGGCTCTGCGCAACCGCACCCTCGGCAAGCGTGCGGTGACGGTCATGGAGGCCGCGCCGGGCTGCGTGCTGATCTCGGTGATCGCCCCGGATTTCGTTGCCGACAAGCCCGCCGATCTGGCTGCGCTGGCCATCACCCTGCTGGCCGCCACCCGGCTGTCGATGCTGCCGACCGTGCTGATCGGCGTGGTCTCGGCCGGGTTGCTGCGCCATCTGCTGGGCTGATTCACGGCAGGCCGGGCGGGACCCGGCGCTGCCGATCGGTCTTCGCGCCGAGCGGGCGCGCTGCAATCAGGCGCTGCTGGCCGCGAGCAGGCACAGGCTGCGCGGCGGCAGGGTCCAGTCACCGGCGCCGTCCTGCTCCAGCGGCGCCTCGTCGGTCTGCAGCAGTACGCGCCGGAACGACAGCGCCTGATCCGATACGCGGAACCGCTGCGGCTGGTCTCCGGCATTCAACAGCAGGGCGAGGCTGACATGCCGCCCGGGCTCACGCAGGCCGCTGTCGGGGCTTCGACCGTCCAGCACAATCAGCAGCGCGCGCAGTTCGGGGTCGTGCCAGTCCGCCTCCTCCATGCTGCGGCCGTCCGGATGCCGCCAGTCGATATCGCGCAGGCCCAGCGCTTCATCGTATTCACCGCGCAGGAACCGGTTCCTGCGCAGCAGGCCATAGCGCCGGCGCAGCGACAGTGCACGCCGCACGAATGCCACCTGCGCCTGCGCCGCCGGCTGTGAGGCACGCTCCCAGTCGATCCAGCTCAGCGGGTTGTCCTGGCAGTACGCGTTGTTGTTGCCCTGCTGCGAATGGCCGAACTCATCGCCCGCCAGCAGCATGGGCGTGCCCTGCGACAGCAGCAGCGTGGCCAGCAGGTTGCGCATCTGCCGTGCACGCAACGACAGGATCGCCGGATCATCGGTGTCCCCCTCCACACCGTGATTGCTGGAAAGATTGTGCGAATGGCCATCGCGGTTGTCCTCGCCGTTGGCCTCGTTGTGGCGGTCGTTGTAGCTCACCAGATCGTGCAGGGTGAACCCGTCGTGTGCCGTCACCAGGTTGATGCTGGCCGACGGCCGCCTGCCGTGGTGTTCGAACAGGTCGGCCGAGCCGGTGAAACGGGTGGCGAACTCCGGCAGCTGCCCGCCATCGCCACGCCACAGCGCGCGCACTGTATCGCGGAAGCGGTCGTTCCATTCCGCCCAACCCGGCGGGAACTGGCCCAGCTGGTAGCCGCCCGGGCCGATGTCCCAGGGCTCGGCGATCAGCTTCACCTGGCTCAGGATCGGGTCCTGGCGTACCGCATCGAGGAAGCTGCCCGAGGCGTCGAAGCCATGGCGCTCACGGCCAAGAATGGTCGCCAGGTCGAAGCGGAAGCCGTCCACCCGCATCTCGGTCACCCAGTAGCGCAGCGAGTCCATCACCATGCGCAGCGCGCCGGCATTGGTCAGGTCGAACGTGTTGCCGGTGCCGGTATCGTTGATGTAATAGCGGCGATCATCGGCCAGGCGGTAGTAGCTGGCATTGTCGATGCCCTTGAACGACAGCGTGGGGCCCAGCTCGTTGCCCTCGGCGGTGTGGTTGTAGACCACGTCCAGGATCACTTCGATGCCGGCATTGTGCAGCCGCGCGACCATCTGCTTGAACTCGGCCACGGTGCCCATCGACAGGTAACGCGGCTGCGGGGCGAAGAAGCCGATGGTGTTGTACCCCCAGTAGTTGCGCAGCCCACGCTCGAGCAGCTGCTGGTCGTCCACGTAGGCGTGCACGGGCAGCAGCTCGATGGCGGTCACACCCAGATGGCTCAGGTGGTCCACCACCGCATCATGCCGCAGTGCAGAGAAGGTGCCGCGCTCGGCCTGCGGGACATCAGGATGCTGCATGGTCAACCCGCGCACGTGCGCTTCGTAGATCACCGTCCTGTCCCAGGCCGTTTCGGGTGCACGCTCGACACCCCAGCTGAAGGCCGGATCGATCACGGCGCAGCGTGGCATGTAGCTGGCGCTGTCGCGGCGGTCGAAACTGAGATCGCCATCGCGATGGCCCAGGGTGTAGCCGAACAGGTGGGGCGCCCACTTCAGCTCGCCGACGATCTGCTTGGCGTAAGGGTCCAGCAACAGCTTGTTGGGATTGAAGCGATGCCCTTCCTCCGGCGCATACGGACCGTGCACCCGGTAGCCGTAGCGCTGCCCGGGCCTTACATCGGGCAGATAGCCGTGCCAGATCTCATTGGTGTACTCGGGCAGCGCGATGCGTTCGACCTCGCGGTTGCGCGCGTCGAACAGGCAGAGTTCGACCCGGGTGGCATGCCGCGAGTACAGCGCGAAGTTCACGCCCAGCCCGTCCCAGGTTGCACCCAGCGGGAACGGCCGGCCTTCGCGCACGCGCGACGTCTGTGCCCACTTACGGCTCGCCATCGCTGCCCTCCTCGCCGCGCGCCGCGGCAATCTCGGCCTCCACCAGCCGCTCGGCCATGTGCCAGTGCCGCTGCTGCTGGTCGTCCGGGCGCCCTTCCGCTTCCCATATCTGGTGGGCCAAAGCCTCAATCCGCTGCCGTCGTTCCCTGCTGTCCATCCCTACCCGTCTCCTCGTTGATCCATACCGCCAGCGGGCTGCCAGCCAGAAGCCGTGCTGCATCCGCGGTTTCATTGAAATGTTCGATGCGTCCGTCCAGGAGGTTGCGCATGCGTCCTGCCGGAAGCCCGCGCAGCGTTGGGCCGGTGGCGACGTCACGCGCAACGTTCAGGCCGGGCCCGGGCATGGCGATGGGCGAGCCGCGCTGCACGATCACCAGCAGTACCTGCGTCTGGTGCCTGCGCACGAACGCCAGCCAGGGCGAGCGCGCAGGCGCGGACAGCGGCTGCAGCTCGCCGTACAGGAAAAGGTGCGGGTGCCTGCGGCGGCAATCCAGCAGCTGCCGCAGCAGGAGTGCCTTTATGCCGCCGTCCCGCCAGTCCTGCAGCAGCGCGGGCCAGGAGCGCGTGTCCCGCAGCCATGCCTGCCGCGCCGGATAGTCCACGGCCCGGCGGTTGTCCGGGTCCACCAGGCTCAGGTCCCAGCCTTCGCCGCCTTGATAGAGGTCAGGCACACCGGGCAGGCAGTGCTGCAGGCACAGCTGTGCCAATCCATTGCAGGCGCCTGCCGGCGCGATGCGGGCCACGAAGGTCGCCAGCGCCTCGCGCACCGGCAGCAAGGGTGCTCCCTCCAGCAGCGCGTGCAGCCACTGCACGGCGGCGTCCTCCACTGCCACATCGGGATCGGACCAGTTGCTGATCCGTTTGCCCTCGCGCAGGGCCTTGGTCAGCCAGTCCGCCATCCTCGATGCGAAGTCGGCACCGGGGGCGCCCTGCATCGGCCACGCCGCCACCAGCGCCTGCCACAGCGCATACGCCTCGGCGCCCGGCAACGGCAGCGGCATGCCGGCCTTGGCGGCCATCCGGCTCCAGCGCCGTACAGCATCCCGCCACTCCGCCGCGCACGTGCTGAGCACCGCCAGCCGCGCCCGGCTGTCGCTGCCCCGCTTGTGATCGTGGGTCGCCAGCGCAAGCAGTGCCTCGGGATGGCGTCGCAGGCGCCGCGCTGCATGCTGCAGCAGCTCGCGTCCCTGCATGCCCAGCCGCTGCGGATCACTGCCGACTTCGTTGCGTGAGAGCAGTCTGAAGTAACGATAGAAGCCGGTATCCTCCACCGACTTGGCGTTCAACGGCGCGGCCAACTGCCCGAAGCGCACGCGCAGCTCGCTTTCAGCCGGCGCCTGGCCGGGAAGTGCCTGCAGCAGCAGGTCCAGTGCCGCCCGTCCGGCACCGTCCAGCGCGGCTCGCGCGGCGGCAGCAGCGGCGACCAATGCCTTCCGCTCACCCGCGTCACGCAGCAAATACGGGCGATAGGTGCGGTAGTGCCGCAGCAGCGCGGCCAGCGCGCGCGCCAGGGCGGCCGTACCGATGTCGGCCTCGGCCAGCCGGGGCTGCAGAACCTGCTGCGCACTGCGCAGCAGGCGCTGGAAGTCGGTGTGAAGCGACTGGCGCAGCAGCATCCCGCGCGCGTCCTGCTGTATCTGGTCAAAGTCGCGCGTGTCGCCGCTCGCCGCCTTCCAGGCGCGTGAGAGCGCGGGCGCCGCTGCCGGATCGTGCAGCCACGCGCCAGCCTGGTCCATGAAGTCATAGCCGGTGGTCCCGTCGCAGGCCCATCCCTCTGGCAGCTGCTCGCCCTCGGCCAGTATCTTCTCGACGTGCAGGGTCACCGCCTCCGGATCACGGCTCCCGGCTGCGCAGGCAGCGTTGATCGCTTCGCGCAGGCGCTGCAGATAGGTGCCGGGCGACGACAGGCCATCCACATGGTCGATGCGCAGGCCATCCACCCAGCCCTCACGCACCAGCCGCAACGGCAGCGCATGCACCGCTTCGAACACGTCCTCGCGCTCCACCCGCAGCGCGGCCAGTTCGTTGATATCGAAGAAGCGCCGGTAGTTCACCTGATCGCCTGCCGTGCGCCACCACGCCAGCCGGTAGTGCTGCCGCCGCAGCAGTGCCTGCAACCGCTCGACGCTGCGGTTGCAGCGTTCGGCCCACGCCGGCCACTGCGCGGCGTCCAGGGGATGACTGCGCGGCGACAACGGCAGGACCAGCCCATGATGGCGCAACCCTGGCCGCTCATCGTCCACCCCCACCCGCAGTACGCCGTCGCGCACGGCGTCGTGCACTGGCCGGTCCAGCACCGGCAACCATAGCCGGCCTTCGCAGCCCGGCGCCTCCCAGTCGATGTCAAACCAGCCTGCGTGGCGGCTTCGACGCCCGTGCATCAGCACATCGCTCCACCAGTGGCTGTGCGGGGATGCCGCCAGATGGTTGGGCACAATGTCCAGGATCAGACCCAGGCCGTGTGAGCGCACCGCGGTGGCCAGCTGGCGGAAGGCCGCTTCGCCGCCCAGCTGCGGATTGATGCTGGCCGGGTCGATGCCATCGTAGCCATGTGAGGACCCCGGGACCGCAGCCGCGATCGGCGACAGGTAAAGGTGACTGACGCCCAGTGCGGCGTAATACGGCACCTGCGCTGCGGCCGCTTCCAGGTCAAAGCCTGCGTGCAACTGCAGGCGCGCGGTGGCACGCAACCTCGTCATCGCCCTGCCCTGCGGCGCGTGTTGCTCAGGCGCGCCAGGCGCGCATCGGCGGCGGCACCGTCCCACGCCAGCGGCAACCGCCGTCGCCAGTTCGGATGGCCGCTGACGGTGCCTGGCAGGTTCACCTGCGCACGGCTGCCCAGCACATCTTCCAATGGCAGCAGCGCCAGCCGCGACGCTGCATGGGCAACCAGTGACAGCGCTCCGTCCTCCACGGCCGCGCCGTCACCACCGCAGACCGCGGCCAGCGCCTGCACGTCCCGCGCGCGCGCGCGCAGTGCTGCCGGCAGGTCCTCCAGCTCACCCAGGCGGGCACGCCAGCGCAGGTCGCGCCCGCGCAGCCAGCCGGCCAGTGGTGGCAGGTCGTGAGTGGACGGCATGGCCGCCGCATCGCGGCGCCACCGCGGCGCCGGCAGGAAGCGCTCGCCGTTGCGGGCGAACGGCAGCACCTCGATGCCCAGGATGCCCCGGGCTGCCAGCCGCTGGCGGATGCCCGGCGGCACCACCCCCAGGTCTTCACCGATCAGCACGCAGCGATGCCGCCACGATTCCAGCACCAGCAGATTGATCAGGTCATCGAATGGATAGCGCAGGTACACGCCCTGCCCGGCGCCGGCGCCGTGAGGCAGCACCCACAGCCGCTGCAGGCCGAGGATGTGGTCGATGCGCAGGCCGCCGCGGCCGGCCATCACGGCGCGCAGCACGCGGATGAACGGCGCAAAGCCCTCGCGATGCAACGCCAACGGTGACCAGCTGGTGATGCCCCAGGCCTGGCCGAGCGGATTGAACGCATCCGGCGGCGCACCCAGTTCAAGCCCCTGCAGCAGATCGGCGCCACCGGTACGTGCCTCGACGCCCTGCGGTGCACAGCCCACGGCCAGATCGGCAATCAATCCGATCGACGCGCCATCACTGCGCAGCGCCGCGTGCACCTCCACCCAGCCCTGCTGCGCCAGCCACTGCGCAAATGCATGGTCGTCGGCGCTCCCGGTGATCCCGTCGGCGGCGTGCTGGCAATAGTGCAGCAGCGGTTCGCCCTGCGCATCGCACCAGGTCTCGATCTGCTCGCATTGCGCCGGTGCGTGCTGCCGTAGCCAGTGGCGCACCTGTCGCAGCCAGCGCCACTTCAACGCCGCCGACTGCGGCCAGTCGATGCGGCGCGCAGCGGTGGCGGCATCAACTGCCATCGCCAGCGCCTCGTCCTGGCGCAGCACGCTGTCGGCAGCCTCCGGCAGCACCTGCGGCAGGGATACCTGCAGCGGGTCGAGCCAGCGCCGGTCGCTGGGCGAATAGGGGCTATGGCCCGGGCCGGGTGGCAAGCCGGCGTGCAGCGGACTCAATGCCAGCGCATCGCCTCCATGCCGCTGCAGCAGCTCACGCCACCGCGCACAGCCGGCGCTGTCACCGATGCCTGCATCGCCGCGGGCGCGCAGACTGTAGACCTGCGCCGACAGGCCCCAACCGCGCAGCATGCGCGGTGGCCACCAGGCTCGCGGCGGCGCCACCGCGACCGCCTGTTGCAGCCCGCCCTGGCGCCATTGCCAATAGCCCGGTTGATCCGGAACACGCCAGCGCCCCTGCGCATCAGGCCGTGCTGGCAGTTCGCGCCCCTGTTCATCCACCCAGCACGCCGCCCCCGTCGCCTCCGGCATCACCAGTACCTGGCCACAGCAGGCGGTGAGCAAGCGGGCGCGCACCGGCGCACCATCGCAGTGCAGCCCTTCCAGCACCGCGCGAAGCACGTCCGGCGCGACTTCGCGCTCGACGCCGGCCACGTCGGTCCAGCGCTCCAGGAGACCTGCCCGGCGTGCGGCTTCCCGAACCGATATATCCGTCCTCATGCCGCCACCCAGCACGCAACAACACTGCCGCCTGCCGGCAACACACTGGCAACGTCGGCGCCCACAACGCGCTCGCCGGCCGGCACCGCATGCTCCACGGGCCGTGGGCCCACATTGATCGCGATCCACCATTGGCCCGATGGCAGCTGCCAACCCGCCTGCACCGCCCCCTCGCCAAGCACCCGCGCACCCAGCGACCGGGCCTGCAGCAGGCCGGGCTGCAGATAGCGTCTGCGCAGGGCCAAAAACCCGCCTGTGCAACGCAGCCATTGCTGCGACCAGGGATCATCGCCGGGCGGCGGCGTGTACGAGACCTGCAGGGTGGCCGGATCGTTCGGGTCCGGAATACGCGCACGCGAGGCGGCATCGGCGAAGGCACTGAAGCCGGAAAACTCGCGGCGACGCCCCTCGCGCACCGCCTCGTCCAGCGGCGGCGCATAGTCGGTGAAGAACAGGAACGGCGACCGCGCCTGCCACGGTTCACCCATGAACAGCAGCGGGATCATCGGCGTCAGCAGGGTCAGCGCCAGCGCCGCGCGCAGCCGCGCCGGGTCCACCAGCATCGACAGGCGCTCGCCGAAGGCACGGTTGCCCACCTGGTCGTGGTTCTGCGCGAATACAACGAAACGCGCAGGCGACAGGTCACTGCTGGGTTCGCCGCGGGGATGGCCGCCCAGATCAGGTTCACCCTGCCAGGCGAATCCTTCTGCCAGGCAGCGGGCCAGCAGCGCGTCGGCGCGACCGGCGTAGGCCGCGTAATAGCCTTCCTGCTCGCCGGTCAGCATCACGTGCAGCGCGTTATGGAAGTCGTCGTTCCATTGCCCCTGATAGGCACCGCGCAGCCACCGCGCCTGGTTGCGTTCGTTCTCCAGCACCAGGTGCGCGTGCGGCACCTCCGCGCGCACCTCATCGGCCAGCTGCTGCAGGAAGCGGTCATCGTCGATGGCGTGTACCGCGTCCAGGCGCAGCCCATCGAAGCCATAGTCGCGCAACCACATCAGCGCATTGTCGATGAAGAAGCGCCGCACCCAGGGCTGGCGGAAGTCGATCGCCTCACCCCAGGGGGTGCTGCGATCGTCACGGAAGAACGCCCGCGCGTAGTCACGCAGAGGGTTGCCCTGCGGTCCGAAGTGGTTGTAGACCACATCCAGCAGCACCGACAGTCCGGCATCATGCGCCGCGTCGATGAAAGCCTTCAGCGCTGCCGGCCCGCCGTAGACATGGGCCGGTGCGTAGGGGAACACACCGTCGTAGCCCCAGTTGCGCCGGCCGGGAAACTGCGCAACCGGCATCAGCTCGATGGCGGTGATGCCCGTTGCGGCCAGCATCGACAGCTGCGCGGTCAGTGCAGCGAGGCCGCCGCCTGCCTCGATGTGCACTTCACAGATGACCAGGTCCTGCCAGGCGGGCCCCTGCCACGTGGCCTGCGCCCTGCCGGTGTCCAGCACCACGGCGCTGTCGCCATCGATGCCGTCCGGCTGCCAGCGCGAGGCCGGATCTGGCACGTCCTGGCCTGAAGGGAGGCGGAACCGGTACCGGTCGCCATGCGATGCCTGTGTCCGCAGCCAGTGGCAACCGTCCGGCTCGCGTTGCATCGGCCGCAGCGCACCCTGCAGGCACAGCGTCATCGTGTCCGCGTCCGGCGCCCACACACGGAACTCCACCCCCTCACCGGCCGCACGCCAAGCGCCCAGACGCGGGGACGCTGTGGTCATGCATCAACCTGCAGGTACAGCGTGGACAGCGGCGGCAGGGTCAGCCGCAGCGACTGGGCGTGGCCATGCATCGGCCTTGGCTCGGTCTGCACCGCTCCGAGGTTGCCCGCATTGCCGCCGTTGTAATGCGCGCTGTCGGTGTTGAGGCGTTCCGTCCAGCGCCCCGGTTGCGGCACACCGACCCGGTAACCCTCGCGCAGCACCGGGGTGAAGTTGCTCACCACCAGCAGGGTGCGGCCGCTGCCGGCAGGATCCCGGCGGATGAAGGCATACACGCTGTTGCGGCTGTCATCGGCCACGCTCCAGTCGAAACCGCGTTCATCGCGCTCGTCACGATGCAGCGCGGGTTCGGAGCGGAGGACGGCATTGAGGTCGCCCACCAGACGCGACAGGCCCCGGCCCTCACTGCTGGTCGCCTGTTCCCAGTCCAGTGCTGCATCGTGCGACCACTCATGTCCCTGGCCGAACTCGCCGCCCATGAACAGCAGTTTGCTGCCCGGGTGCGCCCACATGAAGCCGTAATACGCACGAAGCTGGGCCAGCCGCTGCGCCGGTTCGCCTGCCATCTTGGCCAGCAGCGCGCCCTTGCCATGCACCACCTCGTCATGCGACAGCGGAAGCACGAAGCGTTCGGAGAAGGCGTAGACCAGGCCGAAGCTGATCTCGCTGTGGTGATGCTGGCGATGGACAGGATCGCGCCCCAGGTACTGCAGGGTGTCGTGCATCCAGCCCATGTTCCATTTGTGGGTGAAGCCAAGCCCGCCCTCCTCCACCGGCGCGGTCACCCCCGGCCACGCGGTGGATTCCTCGGCAATCACCAACACGTCCGGGAAGCGCTCACGCAGGGTCTGGTTCATCCGCCTCAGGAAGGCGACCGCCTGCAGGTTCTCTCGCCCGCCCTGCTCGTTGGGTATCCACTCACCGTCAGCACGGCTGTAATCCCGGTACAGCATGGACGCCACTGCGTCCACGCGCAGTCCGTCGATGTGGAACCGCTCCACCCACTCCAAGGCACTACCGATCAGGTAAGCGGCCACTTCGTTGCGGCCATAGTTGTAGATCAGCGTGTCCCAGTCGGCGTGCACCCCTTCGCGCGGGTCGGCATGCTCGTACAACGCGGTTCCGTCGAAACCGGCCAGGCCATGCGCGTCGTTGGGGAAGTGTGCGCTCACCCAGTCCACGATCACCCCCACTCCGGCCTGGTGACAGCGATCCACGAAGCGCGCGAAGGCGTGCGGCGTCCCATGGCGCGCCGTCGGTGCGTAGATCCCCAGCGGCTGATAGCCCCAGGAACCGCCGAAGGGATGCTCGCTGACCGGCAGCAGTTCGATGTGGGTGAAGCCGAGTCCGGCCACGTACGGAATCAGCCGGTCGGCCAGCGCATCCCAGTCCAGCGGTGCGCCATCATCGCCGCGCTGCCAGGAGCCCGCATGTACCTCGTAGATGGACAGCGGCGCGCCGGCGCCCGCCTGGCGCCGGGCCGCCCTCCAACCCTCGTCATGCCACTGCATCGGCGCCGCCGAAGGCACGCGTGAGGCGGTGGCCGGTGGCAGTTCGGCCCAGCGCGCCATCGGGTCGAACTTGTCGGGCATCACCTGGCCATCAGCCCCGACAATGCGGAACTTGTAGCGGGCACCCGCCTGCACGCCGGGCAGGAACAGTTCCCACACGCCAGCCGCATGGCGCAGCCGCATCGGATGGCGTCGGCCATCCCATCCGTTGAAATCGCCGACCACGGCGACCCGCCGCGCATTGGGCGCCCACACCGCGAAGCGCACGCCGGCGATCCCCTGCACCTGCATCGGGACCGCGCCCAGCTGGCGCGCCGCATCGGCATCACCGGCATGGAAGCGTTGCAGCAGCGCCTCGTCCAGCAGCGGGCCGAAGGCATAGGCATCGTGCACCTGCTCCACACCCTGCTCGAAATGCAGGGCAAGCAGCGGCACCGCCGCTTCACCGGCGGCGCCCTCGAACAGGCCGGGCAAGGGGCCCGGGTGCAGATCCCAGCGTCGCCCATCTTCTCCGATCACCTCGACGCGCTGCGCGTGCGGCACCAGCACGCGCAACCGCCGTTCACCCTCGCGCTGGCGGTGCGGGCCCAGCCAGGCAAATGCATCTGCCGGGCGGGCATGGACGAGGTCCTCCAGCGCCGGCGCGATGCGGTGATCCAGTGCTGTGTCAGCGGTAGTGTCGTCCTCGAGGGCGGCCAGATGCGCGCTGTCGTGGCTCATGCGGCCACCTGGCAGGTCTGCTGGTACAGCGCCAGATAGGCTCGCCCGGCCGCATCCCAGCCGCCCGGCCGCAGCATGGCGGCGCGGCGCATGGCCTGCAGCAGGCCTGGCAGACGGAAGGTGCGCATCGCCCGCTCCACGCAGCGGCGCAGGCCATCGGCATTGGCACCGTGGAACAGGAAACCGGTCACGCCATCATCGACGGTGTCCACCAGCCCGCCCGTCGCATGCGCGACCGGCAGGCAGCCGAAGCGCTGCGCGTACATCTGGCTGAGCCCGCAGGGTTCAAAACGCGAAGGCATCAGCAGGAAGTCGGCGCCGGCGAACATCTGGCGCGCCAGCGCTTCCTCGAACCCGATGAATGCGCCCACCCGCCCCGGGTAGCGCCGGGCCAGCGCCTGCACCTGTGCTTCCACCTGCGGCTCGCCGCCGCCGATGACGACCAGCTGCCCCCCGGCCGCGACGATCTGTGGCGCCACGTCACAGGTGATGTCCAGGCCCTTCTGGTGCACCAGGCGGGAAACCACCGCGAACAGCGGGCCGGTCGAGGGCGCCAGGCCGAACGCCCTGCGCACCGCATGTGCGTTGGTCGCGCGTCCGGTCCATTCGCCGATGCCGAAGTGCGCCTTTAGGTGGATGTCGCGTCGCGGATCCCAGCTGGCGTCGATGCCGTTGACGATGCCGCTCAGGTGACCGCCGGCGGCGCGCCGGGCCAGCAGGTCATGCAGTCCGCATCCATCATCCGGGGCGGTGATCTGCTGTGCATAGCGCAGGCTGACTGTGTTCAGCCGCGTGGCATTGGTGATGCCGCCCTGCAGGAATGACATCTGTCCGTGGAAGTGCAGTTCATCCAGGTGCGCGGCCGGTACGCCCAGCACCGGCGCAAGCGCATACGGGAACAGGCCCTGGTAAGCCAGGTTGTGGATCGTCAGCAGCGTCGGCACGGCCGTCCGGTCCCAACGCACGTAGGCGGCGGCCATGGCCACCGGCCAGTCATTCAGGTGCAGCAGCTGCGGTGACCAGTCCAGCCCGGCACGCCCGGCCGCAATCTCCGCAGCCGCGTGTGACAGCGTGGCGAAGCGAACCGCGTTGTCCTTCCACTCCTGTCCCTGCCCATCCACGTAGGGCGAGCCTTCCCGCTCATACAGCTCAGGCGAGAGCAGCACGTAGATCGGCAGGCCGTCGGCCTGCACCGCCATGCCGATGGTGCACGCAGGCAGGCCGGCTCTTTGGCTGACCTGCCCCACCGCCCGCAGCTGCGGCAGGCGCTGCAGCACCTCCGGGTAGCCGGGAAGCAGCACGCGCGAATCACACGCGCCGCGCACCGCGCGTGGCAGGGCCGCGGCCACATCGCCCAGGCCTCCCGCCTTGACGAAGTCGGCCATTTCGGTCGCGACAAACAGCACGCGCTGCACCAGTTCCGGCAACTTCAACGGCTGTGAGTGGCCTCGGCGAGTCCCGATTGGTACAGGTGCACCGGGAGGCGTCGCAACGGGTGAAGCGGACTGGACGACGCGGGCCATGGCGATGATCTCGGAAGTGTTCAGGCAGACGGACGCCAACGGCACCCGGACGGGCGCTGAAGCGGAGAGGGAAGTCGACGCAGAACGTGGGGGACGTCAGCGAGAGGCTCAGGAGGACAATAGCCCCGCATGCGATCAATCGGCCGTGAAGCCCTGGCGATTTCTTTGTGACAACGCGTCATGAGCTGAGTACGCATGCCGCGTTCATCACGCCCATCGATGCCTCCCGGACGGGACATCCACCTGGATACCGTGCGCGCGCTACCCGTGGCCTGGGTGGTGGCGGTCGGCTGGGTGCCATATGCGACATCCCGTCGCAGGCGGTCCCTGCCTCCCCCTTGACCAATGTCAAACCGGCCGCCGGCACGCGGGGGTATCTCTATGCAGGACCCGAACATGCCGGCGTTTCCGGCAGCCACAAGGACCCTGCAATGCACGACACCCCCGACAACAGCCAGCTCCTGAACGCCCTGCAGAAGGTCATGGTGATCTCCACCACTGACCTGCAGGGCAACATCACCTACGCCAATGATCTGTTCTGCACGCTCACCGGCTTCGCACGTGAAGAACTGATCGGCCAGCCGCACAGCATCGTGCGCCATCCGGATGTGCCCAAGGCCGTCTACAAGGACATGTGGGACACGATCAAGGCCGGCGGCATCTGGACCGGCATCGTGCCGAACCTGGGCAAGGGTGGCGTGCTCTATGTGGTCGACACCACCGTCCAGCCGCTGTTCGACGCCGAAGGCAACATCACCGCGTACATCAGCATCCGCCGCGTGGTGAACGACCTGATGCAGGACTTCGAGCAGGTCGAGTTCAGCAAGGAGAAATTCGACGACTTCTACGAGGCCGCGTGAACACCATCGCTGCCACACCGGTTCGCCGCCTGCTGGTGGGTTTCGCCTCCGAATCGGGCAATGCCCGCGCCCTGGCCCAGCGCCTGGGCGCGGACCCTGGCCTGCAAGCGCTCGCGCCGCAGGTGCTGCCGTTCAACGACATTGACGTTGCCAGCCTGGGCCAGGGCGATGTGCTGCTGGCGATCTCCAGTTCGTTCGGCGACGGCGAGCCGCCCGCGAACGGCGAACGCTTCTTCCAGAGCGTGTGCCAGACCGGGTCGCTGCCCGGCCTGCGCTACGCGGTGTTCGGCCTGGGCGACACCGGCTACCCTCGATTCTGCGGCTTCACCCGAGCGCTGGACGCGGCGCTGAGCGAACGCCAAGCGCAGCCGCTGCTGCGACGGGTCGACGCCGACCTCGGCTATGAACGGTTCTTCCAGCAGTGGCAGCCAGTGCTCCGCCAGGTGCTCGAGGGCGATGCCGCCGCCGGCCAGGACCTGCACCTGCAGGTTACCGCCTACGGTGACGACAATGCCTTCGCCGCGCCCATCGTCGAGCGCCACCGCGTCAACAGCAGCGATCCGGCCGCATGGCACCTGCAGCTGGATATTGCCGGCAGTGGCATGGCCTACCGCGCCGGCGACACGGTGCACGTGCTGCCGGACCACGACCCTGCACTGCTGCAGGCCCTTGCCACCTGGTACGGCGACAATGCGGCCATCGCCATGCTGCAGGACCGCGAACTGCGGCTGCTGGGCAGGGGCGTGCTGCGCGAGCTTGCCAGGCTGGGCGACAGCGAGCGGTTGAAGTCGCTGCTGAAGGTCAGCCAGAAGCGCGAGCTGGATGCCTACCTGCACGGTCTGGACGTGCTGGATATCCTGCAGGACCACGCCAGCCCGGACCGCGTGCCGCTGGCCAGGCTGCGCGACATCCTGTCAGCGCGCCTGCCACGGGCCTACTCGATCGCCTCGCATCCCGGCAACGGCCAGCTGAGCCTGTGCATACGCGAAGTGCGCTACACCCTGCGCGGCCGCGAGCGTTCCGGTACCGCCACCGGCAGCCTGCTGCGGGGGGGCAGCCACGCCCGCGTGTACTGCCGCTCCAATCCCGGCTTCCATCTGGCCGACACCGGCAGCGCGCCCCTGCTGCTGATCGGCACCGGCACCGGCATCGCGCCGCTGATCGGCCTGGTGCAGCAGGTTCAGGCCAATGGCTGCGGACGCGAACTGCATCTTGTGTTCGGCGAGAAGCATTGCGAACACGATTACCTGTATCGCGAGCAGCTGCAGGACTGGCATGCGCGCGGCGTGCTCGCCGGCCTGCATCCTGCCTTCTCGCGTGACGGAACCGAAAAGGTGTATGTGCAGCATGTGCTGCGGCAGCGCGCCCGCGAAGTAAGGCAGGTGTTGTCCCGCGGCGGGCACCTGTACCTGTGCGGCAACAAGCGCCACCTGGAAGACGCGGTGCGTGAGGCCATCGACGCCATTGGCGGCCAGGGGCATTGGGACCTGCTGCGCGGGGAGGGCCGCATTCACTGCGAGCTGTACTGACCCTGCATCGATTCGGCCGGCCGTGGCCCGGCACGAGCGCATGCATCAATCGCCGACGACCCGGCCGTCCGCCATGTGCGCGACCTGCTGGCCGAAGACGACGGCATCCTGAGGATCGTGGCTGATCAGCAGCAGCGGAATGCCGGTACTGTCCAGCACCACCGCCAGCTCCTCGCGTAGGTGCTGGCGCAGGTCGTGGTCCAGTGCGGCGAACGGCTCGTCCAGCAGCAATGCCTGCGGTTGGGTCACCATGACCCGCGCCAGGGCCGTACGCTGACGCTGGCCACCGGAGATCTGCGACGGCAGCAGATCCCCCACGTGGTCGATACGGAACGCCTGCAGCCACTGCTCGACGACGTCGAAGCGCTGGCCACGGCGTGGATTGAACCACCCCCGCTGCAGCCCGAACGCCACGTTCTGGCGCACGCTCAGGTGGGGAAACAGCGCGTAGTCCTGGAACACGTACCCCAGGCGACGCCGCTGCGGTGGCAGGTCGATCCGCGCGTGGGAATCGAACAGCACCTGCCCCTGCAGCGTCACATGGCCCTGTCCGGGACGCAGCAGTCCGGCCACGGCCTTGAGCGTCAGGCTTTTGCCTGCCCCGGACGGGCCGAACACCACAACCTGGCGCTGCGTGCACTGCAGCGTGACGTCCAGTTCGAAGACCTGGCCCGCTGCCTGCATCCGGCGCTGCACCTTCAGGTCAAGCCACATCGCGCAGCTCCCTGCGATGCCCGCCCACCAGGCGTGCCGCCAGCAGCAGGATGACGATGCACACTACCGACGTCAGGATCACCAGCGCATTGGCCCTGCCGTCCTGCCCTGCCTGCACCGCCTCGTAGATGGCGATCGACAGCGTCTGCGTACGACCCGGGATGCTGCCGGCCACCATCAGCGTCGCGCCGAACTCACCCATCGCCCGGGCAAACGCCAGCAGGAGGCCGGCGAGAATGCCGCGCCAGGCCAGCGGCAGCGTGATGCGGAAGAACACCGCCGCCTCCGACACGCCGAGCGTGCGCGCGGCCTGCTCCAGCTGCCCGTCCACATCCTCGAACGCCGCGCGTGCCGGCTTGAACACCAGCGGCAGCGAAGCCACTGCCGCGGCGACCACCGCCGCCTGCCAGGTAAAGATCAGGTTGATGCCGAACCACGACTGCAACCACGCGCCGATGGGGCCGTTGCGCCCTATCAGCACCAGCAGGTAATAACCGAGCACCGTCGGCGGCAGCACCATCGGCAGGGTCAGCAGCGAATCCAGCAGTTCGCGGCCGGGGAAGCGCCGACGCGCCAGCAATGCCCCCAATCCAACGCCCAGCACCAGATTGATCGCCGTGGCCCAGCCGGCGACCTTCAGCGACAACCCCAGCGCGCTCCAGTCCAGGTCCATCCGTCAGGGCTTGCCGAACCCGTGCCTGGCCAGGATCGCCTGACCTTGTGCCGACCGCACGAAGGTGGCGAAGCGCCTGGCTTCGGCTGGCTGCGTGCTCGCCCGGGTCACCGCCAGCGGATAGGCGATGCGTCCGGACACCGGAACTGCGAAGGCACGACGCACGCGGCCGGCCATGGCCTGTGCGTCGGTGGCGTAGACGAAACCGGCGTCCACTTCGCCCCGCGCCACGTAATCCAACGACTGGCGTACGTTCTGCGTGGTGACGATCCTGCCCTGCACCGACGGCCACAGGCCCGCCGCTTGCAGCGCACCCTTGGCATAGCGGCCGACCGGCACGCTGTCCGGGTTGCCCAGCGCGAGGCGCCGCACGTCGGCACCGGCGAGATCCTTCAGGCTACGCGGCCCGCCCCGGGTCTGCGGCGGCACCACCACCCACAGCGCGTTCACCGCGAACACCTCGCGGGTACCGGCAGCCAGCAGGCCCTGCCGCTGTGCCTGATCCATGGTGACTTCGTCGGCCGAAGCAAACACATCGACCGGTGCGCCCCGGCTGATCTGCTGCAGCAGCACGCCGGAGGCGGCGAAGTTGAAATCGACCCGGGCGCCGGGATGGGCCTTCTCATAGGCGGCACCGAGTTCACGGAAGCTCTCGGTCAGGCTCGACGCCGCCGATACCGTCAGCCCGGCCGCGTACGCCGGCAGCGACGCCAGCACCCCCAGCACTACCAGTCCCGCTCGCGTCATCGTCGGCTCCCGGCCAGATTCAGTTCGGATCGGATTCATCAGCCGATGCCAGCAATGCCAGGCGCTCGGGCTGCAACAACAGGATTTCCCGCTGCCTGACCGCGATGATCCCATCATCGCTCAGCCGGCGCAGCACGCGGCTGGCGGTTTCCGGTGCCATCCGCAGGTAATTGGCGATCTCGGTGCGTGCCATCGTCAGGTTGAACCGGGTGGCGGAGAACCCGCGGCGTGCGTAGCGCTCGGACAAGTCCAGCAGGAACGCGGCCATCCGCTCTTCGGTGCGATGGTTGGCCGCCAGCAGGGCGACCTTGCCGATCTCCGCACTGAGCAGGCTGAACAGCCGCGCCTGCAGGCCCGGCATGCGGGTGGCCAGCAGGCTCAGCCTGGGGAATGAGATCCGGCACAGGTACACGGTATCCAGCGCCACGGCATTGCAGGGAAAGCGTGCCTCGTGGATCGCGTTCAGGCCGATCACCTCACCGGGCAGACTGAAACCGAGCACCTGCTCGTTGCCCTGGCTGTCATCGACAAACGTCTTGACCATGCCGGCACGCACCGCCGCGATCGAATCGAACGGCTCGCCGGCGCGGAAGATGTAGTCGCCCGCGTGGAACGGGCCGACATGGTCGACCAGCACATGCAGTTCGCCCAGCGCGGCCTTGTCATACCCCTGCGACATGCAGGCATCGGAGAATGCACAGGTACTGCAGAAGTGCAGGGCGTCGCCGTCATCGGCAGCGGCGGGGTTCGGCGTCGCCGCGCCCTGGCGAACCTGGGGGTACGGAGTGGAGAACATCAGGAAATGCCTGGATGAAGGCCTTCATCATACGGCAGGCGTGCCACGGCCGGTCTCACGGCGGCGGACGCTGCCCCCGCCGCTGATGGCCGCGCTGGCGCATGCTGTCGCGCACATCCACGTCGAACTGAAGCTGCAACGAACTGTCATCATCCAGCGCGATGGAAAATTCCAGACCCTCACGCGACGGCAGGCGTGCTGCCAGCCCCTGCACTGCATCGCGCGGCAGCACCAGCCGGCAGACCGTGCCACCGTCCAGCAGCACCGCCTGGTCGCCCCCATGCAGCGACAACGCGGTTCCCCACCCGCCCGTGCCACCAAACCGGGTCAGGTTCTCCAGCGAGTCACCGGCCAGCAGTGCTGCCAGTTCCTCTTCATCGACACGCAGGCGCATGGATTGCCGCTGCAGCTGGACTTTCATGTTGCGATGGACTCCCAGTCGGCCCCGGTATTGCAGTTGAACAGCAAGGCACGCTCATTCTCAGGCAGCGGCAACGCCGTCGCCGCCAGCCGCTCCTGCAGGGCACGCAGCGAACGCCGCGCCTGTGGATCTTCGATCAAGGTCCGCAGGGCCCGCCGGCAATGATCATCGATCTGCAGACACATCGGCAATGGCTCGCCGGAGAACACGCTGCAGGCGGAAGGCACCCCGTGCAGCCGATGCAGCAGGGCGCCGGTCAAGCTGGGCATGTCCACCGGCACCACCCACGCAACGGTATCGGGCATGGCCAGAGACACGCTGTAGAGTCCGCCCAGCGGGCCGCAGCGCGCGACCTGGTCGGGAATGCCATCGAAGGCCGGATAATCACCGCTCACCCACACCCGCTGCGCACCGGCCTCGATCAACACGTCACGCATGTGCTCAAGCAGGGTGCGCCCGCGCCAGGGCAGCAGCGCCTTGTCGCGGCCCATGCGGCTGGACAGGCCTCCAGCCAGCACGATGCCGTCAATGGCCGTGCTCGTGGTCATGGCCATGTGCGGGCGTGCTGTCCGCATGGCACAGGCTGCAGCCCTCGCTCCAGGCGCTGTCGCCATCCTCGTAGTGTTCCTGCTTCCAGATCGGGCACTGGTGCTTCACTGCCTCGATCAGCTGACGGCACGCGCGGAATGCTTCGTCCCGGTGCGGGCTGCCGGCGGCCACCACCACGGCCACATCGCCGATGCCCAGCCGCCCCCTGGCATGCGCCACATACAGCTTCAGGCGCGGCCCGAACGCCGCCTCCACCTCGGCCGCCAGGCGCTGGATTTCGTTCAGCACCAGCGGCTCGAACAGATCGTAAGTGATGCCTGTGACCACCCGGCCGACGTTCACGTCACGTACCTTGCCGATGAACACGTCGATACCGCCGAAACCCGGGTCGGACACCGCGGCGATCCCTTCTGCCGGGTCGATCGCCCCCTGCGCCCGGTCCACCACCTTCGCAATCGGTTTCGCGTCCATCGCTCAGCCCCCGCTCACCGGCGGCAGGATGGCCACGCGGCCATCCTCCGGCAGCATATCGTGATCGCGCAGCACGCGCTGCTGGTCGGCGAAGGCCGAATAGTCCAGCAGGCCGGCACGGAAACCGGGCCAACGCACCGGCAGCAGCTCGCGCAGCGCCTGGCGCAGGTCGGCCACGGTCGCACCCGACACCTCCAGCGTGATCTCCCGACGCTCATCCAGATCGGAGAACGCACCGAACAACTGCAACGTCACCTGTTTCATTCCCACTCCCTGCCCGTCAGCTGCACCGGGTCGGCGTGGCCCCAGCCCTGTACGCGCACCGCGCTGCCGGCCGGAACCAGATCGCCCTCGTCCTCCAGCACCACCCAGGCGTTGGCCTGCACCATGGACATCAGACGGAACGATTCCTGTCCGGACAGCACCCGCGCGCTCAGCTGGCCCTGCTCGTCCAGCTCCACCCGCGCACGGGCGTGGACGCGCAGGCCGGGTGGCTTGCGCACCATCGCCTGCAGGGGAAGCCGCAGCACCGGCTCCTGCGCCAGCCCCAGCAGCCGGCGCAGTACAGGCTCGACAAAGAACCGCTGCCCCACTGCCGCCGACACCGGGTTGCCCGGCAGGCCGAAATACAGCGCACCGTCGGGCAGTACCGCAAACAGCAGCGGCTTTCCCGGACGGATCGCCACTTTGTGGAACACGATTCGCGCCCCGCGCGCGCGCAGTGCGTCGGGCACGAAGTCGTAACGGCCCGCAGAGACCGCACCGGTACTGACCAGTACCCGCGCACCGGCCGCCAGTGCCTGGTCCAGCGCTGCATCGAACGCGGCCACATCATCACCGACGGTGCCCTGCCACACCACCTCAGCTCCGGCCGCGTGCAGCCGCCCGACCAGGTAGGGGCGGTTGCTGTCACGGATCTGCCCGGACTCCAGCGCCTGCGTCGCCTCGCTCACCAGCTCCTTGCCGGTGGCAATCACCGCCACCGCCGGTCGCGACATCACCACCACCTCGCCAACGCCAAGGGCGTGCAGCAGGGTCCGTGCGTTGATATCCACCCTCTGCCCGGCCCGCAGCACGCATTCGCCTTCGGCTACGTCCTCGCCCCGCAGGCGTACGTTCTGGCCCGGCCTGACCACGCTCTTCAGCGCGATCCGGGTCGGACGGCCCGCTTCGCTGGCGAGGATCTGCACGTTCTCGATCGGTACCACCGTGTCCAGGCCACCCGGCATGCGCGCGCCGGTCATGATCTCCCAGGCGCCCTCGCCACCTTCGGCATCGCCATCACCCGCCGCCTGCCAGCCCTGCACCGTGAATTCGGTACCGGACTCTAACGCCGCCCCGTTGGCGCGCAGCGCAAAACCGTCCATCGCCGAATTGTCGAACGGCGGCAATGCCTGCGCGCTGTGGATGTCACTGGCCAGGGTGCGGCCTGCGGCCTCCTGCAGGGGCAGACGCTCGGCGGGAAGCGGCGTGGCCGCCCCCAGCAGGTGCTGCAGTGCTTCACTGTAGAGAATCACGCGTGGTCACCACCCTCGACCATCACCAGGGCGTGGCCCAGTACCGGCGCCAGGATGTCCAGGCACTGCGCTGCCGCCTTCGGGCTGCCGGGCAGCGCGAACACCAGCATGCTGCCCAGTTGCACCACCTCGGCGCGGCTCAGCCAGGCCATCGGCGTGTGCTGCGCGCTCAGCGCCCGGACCATCTGCGCCAGGCCATGCACCGGCCGCGCGTTCAACGAACGCAGCGCCTCCGGGGTGAGGTCGCGCGGGCCCAGACCGGTACCGCCAGTGCACAGGCACACGCGCACGCCGTCGGCGGCCAATGCCTGAAGGCGATCCGCCAACGGCTCGATGCCATCGGGCAGCACGTCGGCAGCCACCACCTCGCCGCCCAGCCTGTTCAGGCCGGCCACCAGGGTCGGGCCAGAAACATCCTCATAAGTACCTGCGCTGGCACGGTCGCTCAGGGTGATCACCGCGCAGGCCGCGCCTTCCAGGCCCTTCGGCGCACGCGGTCTGAAGCGCTCGCGCTCGGCATCATCCATGCCATCAGGATGCAGCCACAGGCCGCGCTTGCCACCTTCCTTGAACAGCAGGCGGATACCTTCGATGCGCAGCGCCGGTTCCACCGGTTTGCTCAGGTCGTACAGGGTCAGCAGCGCCGCGTTGACGCCGGCCAGCGCTTCCATTTCCACACCGGTACGCGCCTCGCTGGCACACTCGCACCAGACCCGGATGGCGTGCCGTTCCGGCACCGGCGCGCAGAACACCTGCACCAGCTCCAGCGGCAGCGGATGGCACAGTGGCATCAGCATCGACGCCATCTTCGCCCCCTGCAGGCCGGCGATCTCGGCCATGACCAGCGCGTCGCCCTTCGGCAGGCGACGCTCGACGATCAACGGGTACGCCAGCGGACCGGCATGCAGCTCGCCCACCGCCACCGCCCGCCGGCGACTGATGCGCTTGTTGCGGACATCGGCCATATGGAATGCCGCGTTCAGTTCCCCACTCATCGTGCTGCTCATCCTCCGATGGAAGCCAGGTGCGGGGTCAGCCCGGTCCGGCCCTGGTGCAGGCCATGCCCGGCCGCTTTCAGGCCAAGCTGGGTGGTGATGCGCGCCAGCAGCGCGTCATGGTCGTCATCGTGCTGCAGCAGCGCGCGCAGCGGCACGCCGAAGTCGCCGAACAGGCACAGCCGCAGGTCTCCCCTGGCTGTTACCCGCAAGCGGTTGCAGCCCTTGCAGAAATCGCGCGAGTACGGCGCGATGATGCCGATGCTGCCACGATGGTCCGGATGGCCGAACTCGCGCGCCGGGCCGGCATCGGCCGCCCGTGCACGCTCGCGCCAGCCGGCCGCCAGCAACTGCTCGATCACCCCGTCGGCACGCAGGTGATGCTGCTGGAAATAGGCTTCGTTGTCGCCGGTGCGCATCAGTTCGATGAAGCGCACGCTGAAGGGACGGTCGCGCAGGTACGCCATCCACTGCGGCAGCTCATCGTCGTTGAGGCCGCGCAGCAGCACCGCGTTGAGCTTGATCGACGGCAGGCCCAGCGCCTGCGCCAGGGCCAGGCCCTGCTCGATCTCCGGCAGGCGGTCATGCCCGGTGATCGCAGCAAAGCGTTCGCGCCGCAGACTGTCCACGCTGACGTTCAGCGCCGTCAGGCCGGCGCGGTGCCAACCCGGCAGGCGACGCGGCAACTGCGTGCCGTTGGTGGTGATGGCCACTTTGCCGATACCCGGCACCGCCGCCACGGCCGCGATGATGTCATCAAGATCCTTGCGCAGGCTGGGCTCGCCACCGGTCAGCCGGATCTTGCTCATGCCCAGCGCCGCGAAGGCGCGGACCAGGCGGCTGATCTCCTCGACCTGCAGGAAACGCGGGCGGCCATCGGCCTGGTACCCCTCCGGCAGGCAATAGCCACAACGGAAGTTGCAGGCTTCGGTCAACGACAGACGCAGGTACGGAAAGCTGCGTCCGAAACCGTCGGTGAGTTGGCTCATGGCTGGTCCACCTTCTTGCTCCACCGTCCTGCCTGTTGCCGCGTGATGTCGGCGCATCACAGCATGCGGCCTGCGCTGCCACGGGAGTGTGACTGGGCCCATCATGAACGATTTCCGGCAGCGGATGCACGCTGCCGGGCAACAGGAAGAGCCGCAGCCAGTGTCCGGATGGATGCGCGCCAGGCTGACCGCGCCGCCCACCGGGCCGGCGGTGGAGCGTCTACCTGCGGGCAGATCGTGCGCGCTTGCCGCCGTTGTGCTGCGCAGCCGCGCGGCTCTGTGCGAACTCGGGGAAGGTCTGCTCGATCGGGTCCACGTCCGGCAGGATGTAGAACACCCCGCCCCGCTCGAAGGTGGAACGGATGATGCGTTCGTAGAACTCCGGCGAGACGTTGATGCAGCCGTGGGTGACGCGGTTGTCGTCCGGCGACGGCGATGCCAGGCGCTCGACACGCCTCTCTGCTGGAACGCCGGTCGCGGTCGGATGGATGGAGACTGCGGACTCGTAGTCCACCCACAGCACCCGCCCTGCATCGATCGAAGGGCCGTAGCCGCCCACGAAGCGACCCGCAGGCGTGGTGCGGTCCCTTCCCGGAATGGCACGCAGGGCGAGACCCGCAACGCCGGGCGCGGTGTGGTCGCCGGTCGCTGAACCGAACAATGCAGGGGCCGCGCCGCGCAGCCGGCCGTCGCCACCGAACACCAGGATCTGCGCGGCAGCCTTGTCCATGACCGCGAACGGATAGCCTTGGCTGTCCTTGGAAGCCACGACCCAGCCCGCCAGTTCGATCACGGTTTCGGAGACATCTTGGCCGGGTGGCAGTTCATCAACGGCGGCCGACGGCGGCGCGGCGGCATCTTCCGCATTGACGACACCGACCACCAGGAACGCCAACGCCACTGCCAGAGCAGCGCGATGGGCATGGCGCGCAAGGGATGAGTGGGTATGGATGGGAGCATTCCTCGAAAGCTGTGTTACGGGAGGACACCAGTGGCCGCTGCGGCCACTGGGCCCCTGACTCGGATGTGCAGGCTACAGGTGGTCAGCCGCGCGGGGTGCGGCGAGGTGCCCGTTCAAGCTGCTGGACGCGGCCTTCGATCTGATCCAGACGCTGGTTGGCCTGCTGCGCCGACTGATTGGCCGACTCGGCGCTCTGCGCCGCACCCTGCACCTTCACATCAAGCTGGTCGAGCCGCGAGTTGATCGTTGCGAAATCGTCCTTGTAGGTGGCGCAGGCCCCAAGGCCTACGGTGGCGACAATCGCCACACCGAGCGTACGTGCCATCATCAGGTGCTGCTTGGTAAGAATCATTCCACTCCCTCCTTCGTCTGGGGTGTCTGGAATATAGCGGCGTTTCGGCCCACTCTCCGATTGGCTTTCAGCTGCAGGTGGAAGACGTGGATGCGGTGTGAAGACACCGTCTCAACCACGTCGCCAAGCCAATCCGGTAGCAATCGCCAAGGATGCCGCGATCACCAGCGAGGCCACCACGAAGGCGGTGCGCACCTCCGCGGGCGTTGCCGTGTCAGGCGCGACGGCGAAGAACACACCGCCCACCAACGCCACCGACAGCGCCGCACTGATCTGCAGTGTCGCACTCACGATGCCTGCGGCCAGCCCGGCGTGGCGGGCATCCACATGGTCCACGCTCTGCTTCACCAGCGCCGGAAGCGCAATGCCCTGTCCTGCGCCGATCAGAAACAGCGGAAGCGGCAGCCACGACGGCATGTCCAGCAGCGCGAGCGTTGCGACCGCCAGCAGGCCCGCAACCTCCATCACCATCCCATGCGATGCACCCTGTGCGGCCAGCCGCCGGAACGCCGAACCACACAGCGGCCCGAGAAGGAAACCCAGCCCCAACGGCAGGATCGCCAACCCCGCCGACGCGCTGCTGCGCCCCAGCGCGGACTGCTGATACACCGCGAAGACGAGAAAGAACGCAGCCAGCGCGTAGAAGAAGAATGTCGCTGACAGACTGCGCCTCAACCCGCGTATCTGCAGCAGCGATGGCAATACCAGCGGCATCTGCCCACGCCCCACGCATCGCTGCTCATGCCTCCAGAACAACAGCAGCAGGGGGCCGCTTGCCAGCAGCAGTCCTACGCACCACCACGGCCACTGGCGCTGGCGGCCCTCGATGATCGGTACCACCAGCGCCAGCAACGACGCCGCCAGCGCCACCGCTCCGACAGCGTCCAGCCGTGCTCCCTGGCGGGCGTGCGACTCACGCAGCAGCACGAATGCAGCCGGCACCGCGGCTGCGATGATGGGAAGATTGATGAGGAACACGCTCCTCCACCCTGTCCCCCACAGATCGGCTGTCACAAGCACCCCTCCCAGCAGCTGCCCGCCCACCGATGCGAGGCCGAAGGTGGCGCCATACAGGCCAAGCGCACGGCGCTTCTCGCTGTCCGGGAACAGGGCATGGATCGATGCCAATGACTGCGGGGCCATCAGCGCGGCCGACATCCCCTGCAGCAGCCGTCCGGCCACCAGCACTTCAGCCGCAGGCGCCAGGCCGCACAGCGCCGATGCCAGGCCAAACCCCAGCATGCCTGCGATGAACACCCGTTTCCTGCCGTAGATGTCGCCCAGCCGGCCTCCCAGGATCAGGGTCACCGCGTAGGCCGTGGCGTAGACCGAGATGACCAGCTGCGAGACATCCGGGGGCGCGTGCAGATCGACACGGATGGCCGGCAACGCGACATTGACGATGAAGAAGTCGAGCGGCGGCAGCAGCGTGCCTGTCAGCAGTACAGCCAATGCCATCCAACGGCGCGGATCGGGCGATACAGCGCCCGCAGCGTCAGCCGGTAGATTCATGACGTCCCCCACTCAGCGCATGCCGCCTGAGGCAAGCAGGGTGTCGCCGCTCATCCATCGCGCATCATCGGAGGCGAGAAACGCAACGATCGGCGCCACGTCCAGTACCTGGCCTGTCCGGCCCAGTGGTGTCTGCGCCAGATTCCAGGCCTGGAACCCGGAATCGACGACACCCGCAGCATGTGTGCCCTCGGTCTCGATCAGGCCGGGATTGACCGCATTGACACGGATACCGCGCGGACCAAGCTCCCTGGACAACACGCCGGTGATGGCGTCCATCGCGCCCTTCGAACCGGTGTAGATGGCGCTGTCCACCGGCAGGATGCGGGTCACGAATGAACTGATGTTGATGATGCTTGCACCGGGCCGCAGATGGGGAACGGTGGCGGCAGTGACCAGCAGCGGGCCCAGCACATTGATGTCGAACTGGTGGCGATAGAGCGCCTCGGTGGTGTCCTCGATCTTCGCGAACCGGTACACGCCCGAGTTGTTCACCACTACATCCAGCCTGCCGAACGCATCCAGGGCCGTGGCCACCATTGCATCGACCTCGCGCGCGTCACGCACGTCGGCGCGCACCGCCAGCGCCCGACCACCGGCGGCTTCGATATCGGCAACGACCTGTTCGGCGCCCTCCCGGCTCGAGGCGTAGTTGACGACGACGCTGGCGCCGTCGGCCGCCAGGCGGCGGGCAACCGCAGCGCCAATGCCCTTCGAAGCGTCGGTGACCAGCGCGACCTTGTCCTTCAGCGTGTTCATATCAAGCGGATCCAGTTCCAGGGGGAGGCGGTCAGTGCGACCGGGGCCCATGCTGGACCTTTCAAACTTGTATGTGGACTGACACTGATGCACATTTGCCGTACATTTTTGAACGAGCACGATCATGGAATGGGGTGATGTCCGTGTCTTCCTGGCGATCGTGCGGGGCGGATCACTGGGTGAGGCGGCGCGGCGCCTTGGTGTCAGCCATCCCACGGTAGGCCGCCGGTTGAAGGCCCTTGAACAGCACGCCCGGCAGCCCCTGCTGCGGCGGACGCGGGACGGGCTGGTCACGACCGATGCCGGTGATGCAGTGCTGGCCTTGGCCGAAGCCATGGAGAACTCCGCCCTGGCCATGGAGCGCCGCCTGGAAGGCAGCCCGGGCCGGCTGGAAGGCATTCTGCGCATTTCGAGCGCGGACTGGTTTGCCTGCCACGTGCTGACGCCCGTGCTCGCCGAACTGGTACGCCGGCATCCGGCGGTGGTTCCGGAACTGATCGCCAGCTATCGACTGCTGGACCTGTCGCGCCGCGATGCCGACGTCGCGTTCCGCATCGTGCCGTTCAGTGAGCCGGACATCGTCCAGCGCCTCGTGATGACCCTGCCCTACGGCCTGTATGGTTCGGTCTCGACCACCACCCGGCTGCAGGACGACCCCGATTCGGTCGGACTCATCCTGATGAACACCGCGCAGTCGCACTTCCCCGACGTGGAATGGTTGCTGCAGCGGTTTCCGCGTTCACCGCGCGCATTCACCAGTACCAGTCGCAGTGTCCAGGCGCAGATGTGCCTGCACGGTACCGGTATCGCCGTGCTGCCCCGTGCGTTGGGTGACGCGGTGGCCGGACTGCAGCGCATCGAATCACACGGGACGCCTCCTTCGCGGGGCATCTGGGTGGGCTATCACCAGGATCTGCGCCACATGGACCGTCTGCGTGCCCTGCTGGACATCCTCGATTCGACACTGCCGCCAACAGGCGCCGCCCCCTCGGCAGGGAAACAGACAGCATGATTCCGTTCACGGGCGTTGGCCTATGGTCCACCTCACCAGGCCGCCAGGACCGGCCACTGACAGGAGGATGCCATGAGGACCCGACACGTCGTACCTGCTCTGATGGTGGCACTGCTCGCCGTCGCACCGGCCTGGGCGGATCCGCCGCACCACGCCCGCGGAAACGGTCCCCCACCGCACGCAGGCGGGCCGCACAATCGCGACGCACCGCCGCCAGGATGGCAGAAGAAGGCATGGCGGCGCGGTGATCATCTGCCGTGGGCGGAAGTGGATCGTCGCTACTGGGTGGATGACTACGCACGCTACAGGCTGCGTGATCCCGGCCGCGGCCAGCGCTGGGTCCGCCAGAGCGACACCGAGTATCTGCTTGTTGAAATCGCCACCGGCGTGATCGTCGACGCGCTGCGTCGGTGAACGCAGCCCTGGCTGACCCATCGGGCGCAGACGCGCGATGGGTCAGCCCTTCCTGCGCTGCCTGCCGCTGCTGCGTCCAGCGGTGGGCGCTGAAGGGCTAGTTCGGCAGGGCGCGTGCGTTCGCGTTTGGCCGCAGATGGACCTGCCCGTTTCTGGTATCCAGCAGGATGTTGAAGTTGCGCAGTGCTTCACTGCCCAGCGTGCCGTCGGCATTGGATCCATCCTCATCGATGGTGAACGACACCTTGGGCTGTTCCAGTCGCAGCCCGCCCACATCGACCGATGCGATCCGTGCATCGACGGCCCGGATCTTCCTGCCCGCCGAGCCGCTGAACTGTGAGGTACCGATCGTGCGGGTGAACACCTCCTGCAGTCGGTGGCGCGAGCTGTACGCATGGCCCAGATCGATGGCGCCGTTGCTGCCGGTGTCCACGAACAGCCAGGCCGCAAGTGTCGAGCCACCCTCACGCAGAAGCACTTCGATGGCGGGCGTATTGTCGATCCAGCGGACGTTCGCGCGGGTGTATCCGTGCAGATCCGGCAACCGGTCGTGCACGCGCAGCAGCTTGCGGTCGTAGTCGATCTCGATGATGCGCCCCGCGAAGAATGTCCAGCCAAGCACGGCGTCGAACGGACGCTTGCCGTAGTCGATCACGGCCGCCCCCATCGTCCGGCGCATGTCTCCCACGACGACCGTGTTGTGGGTACTGTAGTCCACGAAACTCACGCCGTCGGAGCCGGTGTTCTCGGAGCGGTCATCGACCTGCATCGACGCCGCCTTGCGGGTGGCAACCGTGACTGCCAGTCCGTCAGCGCCGGTGTCGACAAGAAAGCGCAGCGGTCCTGACTGGTTGATCCGCCCTTCCACATAGATCCGGTGATCCTTGTCCTGCTCGAAAGGAAGGGTGATCGTCCCGGCCGCGGCGCGGGACTGCGGAAGAACAAGCAGCCCCGCAACCAGGGCGACGTACCACGAACGTATGGACTGGCGCATTGATGGCTTCCAGTGGAGGGCAACGGCAGATTGCCGCCTGCCTTGGATGCGGCAGGGGTGCAGAAGGTTTAGACGCCTGCCGCGCTGCCCTCGATGATTCCGGACCGAAGCAAACCGGCGCCCGCGGCCCCGTGTTGCCATCCGGCGCTGACGTCGGCGACCGCAGCATGCACGGGCCGTTGACGTCGCAATGCCAGACTGCTGGAGCGCGCTCCACCGTGGAGCGCCGTTGGTCGTGCGATCTTGGGGGGATCGGCAATGCCCTACTTCACTGATTCGACCGAGGTGGCCGTCGAGGGTATCGGCGCGGCGCGGCGCATCGGTTGGATGCGGTTCGTCGGCAGCAGCCTGGCGGCCCTCCCCCTGGCCTCCATCCTGCTCGAACGCCAGGATGGCGTGTGGCCATGGACGCTGCTGCTGCTCAACGCGCTGGCATGGCCGACGATCGCTCTGGTCCTCACCCGGCGTTCCCCCGAGCCGGCCGCCACCCAGTTCCGCTGCATGGTGCTCGATTCCTTCCTTGGCGGCGCGTGGATCGCGTTCATCGCCCTCAGCATCGTGCCCAGCGCACTGTTCACCGCCCTGCTGGTGGCCGACAAGATCGCAGCAGGGGGAGTGCGGCTGGCGCTGCGGGCGACGCTGGCGCTGGTGCTGGGTTTTGGACTCGTCTGGTTCGCGCTGGGCTTCCCCTACCAGCCGACCACCTCGCAACGCAGCATCATGCTGAGCATGCCGTTCCTGTTCGTGTACGGCATCGGCCTCAGCATCCTGAGCTGGCAACTCGCGCGCCGGGTCAAATCACAGAACCGGCAGCTGCGGCGGCTGAGCCGGATGGATCCGCTGGTGGAGCTGGCCAACCGGGGCTTCCTGATCCACCGTGCCCAGCAGGCGCTGGACAAATCCCAGCGCCACGGTGGCATGGCGTGCCTGTTGATGCTGGATGTGGATGACTTCAAGCGCATCAACGACTCGCAGGGGCATCGCGCCGGCGATCAGGTCCTGCGGCATATCGCCACGACACTGCGCGAATTCGCCAGCCCGGCCGATACAGCTGCACGGCTCGGGGGGGATGAGTTCGTCGTGCTGCTGCGCGACTGCGCCGCGTCAGACGCCATGCAGATGGCGGCACGCATCCGGCAACGCCTGCACGAGAACGCACGCCGGACAGGACCGGCGAGCGATTTCAGTGTCAGCATGGGAGTCGCTGCGAGCCCGCGACACGGCAGTGTCGAGGACTGGCTGGCACTGGCCGACCGAGCCCTCTACCACGCCAAGCGGCAAGGCAAGGACACCGCCAGTTTCGCCGAGTAATGGCCGCGTAGCAGCGTCATCCCGGTCGGTCGCGGTCCCGATCCGGATCAGTGCGCCAGGGCGAAATCCAGGCCCGCACAGACCGCCGCGACCTGCGCGTCGTTGCACTCCTGCGGGTCGGTACGCGGACTGTCCGGGTAGACCTCCGTGGTGGTGGCAAAACGTGCATCGGTGAATCCGGCGCAGGCCCCGATCGAGCGCGATTCACCCCATACCACGCCCGGCGACTGCAACGGCAGGCCGACCAGGTTGCCCTCGGCATCGGCCGGGGCGATATGGGTGATCGGCGCCACGGCGGCGATCAGCGCCTGCTGGAACGCCGGTTGCGGGTCTTCGCTGTTGCCGATCACGTAGAAACCATCGGGAATGGTGTCCCGCTCGAAGGGCTTGCCATCACGGGCGCAACGGGCCGGGTCGAACTCGTGCAGGTCGCTGTCGGTGGTTTCGTGCAGGTCCAGGTGCACCCGGATGTCGGCCTTGCGCCCGGCCACCCAGCGCATCAGCGAGGCGGCTTCCTCGATCAGGCCGCCGTCGCGGAAGCTGCGGTTGGGGTCCAGGGCAGCGGGGTTCCAGCGCTGGATGCGCTCATAGCCCCACGGACTCACGCAGGGGGCCACGATCAGGTTCAGACGCCCCAGGTAGCGCTCGGCCTGCTGCTCCAGGAACTGCAGGGCACCGTGTACGCCGCTGGTCTCATAACCATGCACGCCGCCGGTAACCAGCGCCGTCGGCAGTGCCGGGTTCCAGTCGTGGTTGACCACGGCGAACAGGGGATAGTGGTCCGGCGCGTAATCGAGCTGCCCGTACTGGATCACGTCGAAACGCTCGTCCAGGCGTTCCAGCGCCGCCACCACATCGTCATGGTAGCTGCGCTGGCGTTGCTGGCGGGCCCGCCACTGCGCGCGTTCCGGATCGCCCCAGGGCTGTCCGGGGGTGCCGATCGGGTAGAACTGCGCAACAGTCATGGGTGCTCCAGAGGTCGAACGTGGTGAGTGCAGCCGGTCATTCTAAGCCTTGTGGCGCCTGCGGGCCCGCCCACCCGTCCCGCCCTTCATCCAGCCAGGCTCATCTGGCTGTAAAATCAACGGTTTTTGGCCCCTCACCCCTTGATGGCGAACGCAGCGCAGACGGTCCTGGGTGGACCGGATTTCCTTCGCCTGCTCGCCCGTCTCAGCGACGGCGCGATGCCGGCCACCAGTCCCGTCCTGACCGATCGCCTCGGTCAGTGGGTGGACTGGAGCCGTGCTGTCGCGCTGTCGACGGCACTGGGCGGACGCGTGCCTGCAGCGGCGGACGCGGGCGAGGCGATGGACGACCTGCTGGCCGACTGCGAGCAGGCCCATGCCAGCCTGCTGGCGTCGATTCGTGACGATGCCGAAGCCGAGCGCCTGCTCGATCTGGCCGAGGCGGCCGCCACACCCACCTTTGCCTCGTTGCGGCAGCGCTACCGGGTACTGCAGCAGGCCATCCAGACCGCGACCGGGCGCCTGCGCGGACGCCTCCGTGACCAGTTGCTGCGGGCCTCGCCCGATTTGGCGCGGCTGGCCGAGATCGACGCCGTGATGGAGCAGACCCTCAGCCCGCGCGAGCACAGCCTGCTGGCCATCGCCCCGGCAGTGCTGGGCACCCGCTTCGACCGCGTGCATGGCCAGCCTGGCTGGCGCACCGCATTCCGCCATGACATGCGCTCGCTGCTGCTTGCCGAGCTGCAGCTGCGCTTCCACCCGATCGAGGGGCTGCTGGCAGCCCTGCGCTCCCACTGACCCGGAACACCATGTCCAGAACTGCTTTCCCTGTCGTTGTCTTCCTTGTCGGCCTGCTGGCCGTGTGCTGGATCGGCATCGGCTACGTGTCGGTGCACCCGTTGGGTGCAGCGGTCGCGGCGGTCATTGCCGCCTGCTACATCGCCGGTGGTGTGGAGCTGTACCGCTATCGCCAGGCCAGCGCGGGCCTGCGCGATGCCCTGGGCGATCTGTCCGCCGCCGAGGAGCGCCTGGCACCCTGGCTGGAGCGCGTGCCGGCAAGCCTGCGCAATGCCGTGCGCCTGCGCGTGGAAGGTGAGCGCACCGCCCTGCCCGGCCCGGTCCTGACACCGTACCTGGTCGGCCTGCTGGTGCTGCTGGGCATGCTCGGCACCCTGCTGGGCATGATGGACACCCTGCGCGGCACCGGCCTCGCCCTGCAGAGCGCCACCGACATGGCCGCCATCCGCGGCTCGCTGGCATCCCCGGTACAGGGCCTGGCCGTCGCCTTCGGTACGTCGATTGCCGGTGTCGCCAGTTCGGCCATGCTGGGGCTGCTTTCGGCGCTGTTGCGCCGGGATCGCCTGCAGGCCGTGCAGCAGCTCGACCGTGCCATCTCCGGCCCGCTGCACCCGTATTCGCAGGCGTGGCAACGCGCCGAATCCCTGCGACTGCTGCAGGCGCAGTCCGCAGCGCTGCCGGCCCTGGTCGACCGCCTGCAGGCGATGACCGGTGCCTTCGAGCAGCACAGCCTGGCGGCCAACGAACGGCTGCTGGCCGGCCAGGCCGAGTTCCTCAGCCAGAGCCAGGCGCTGCAGGAGCGCCTGGCGGCCTCCCTCCAGCAATCGCTGCGCGAAGGCGCCGAAGCCAGCGCAGCGGCCATCGGCGGTGCCCTGCAGCCGATGGCGGAAACCACGCTGGCTGGCCTGGCCAGCCACGGCCAGGCCCTGCATGCGCGCGTTGAACAGGCGGTGCAGCAGCAGCTGGCCGGGCTGGCGGACGGCTTCGAGCGCAGCCGCGTATCGACTGAAGCCAGCTGGACGCGGGTGATGGCCGAACAGGCCCAGGCACAGCAGGCGCTGGTGACCGACCTTCGCCAGCATCTGCAGGCCTTCAGCGATGCCCAGGGTGCACACGGCGAAGCAGTGGTGGCACGCATCGGCGAACGGCTGCAGGCGGATGCCGACCGCCAGACCGACGCGTGGCGCACTGCGGCCGACCAGCAGCATGCGCTCAACACCACGCTGGTCGAGCGCCAGCAGCAGGCACTGGAGGCGGTCAGTAAGCATCTGGACGAACGGGCCCAGTCGCTGCTTCACGCGCTTGAAGAACGTCATGCAGCCAGCCAGTCGCTGCTGCAGGACCACGAGCAGCAGCGCCAGGCGCGCTGGGAGGCCGCCAGCACCCATCTGCAACAGGCCCACGCCGCGCTGCAGGCACAACTGCAGGCCGGTGACGAACAGCGCCTGCAACGCTGGAGCGACGCGCTGCACACCCTGTCGAACGATCTGGCCGAACGCCTGCACGCCAATGGAGAACGCCTGGCCGCGCAGCAGCAGCAGATCTGCGACACGCTGGCGGAAACCGCGCAGCAGATCGGCGAGAACGGCCGTGCCCAGGCCAGCGCCACGCTCGCGGAAGTCTCGACCCTGCTGCAGACGGCTGCCGCCGCACCGAAGGCCGCTGCCGACGTCATCAACGAGCTGCGCAGCACGCTCTCCGAGAGTCTGGTGCGCGACAACGCGATGCTGGAGGAGCGCGGCCGCCTGCTGGCGACGGTGCAGACCCTTCTGGATGCGATCAACCATGCCTCGCATGAACAACGCAGCGCGGTCGATGCACTGGTGGGCGGCTCGGCGGAACTGCTGGAGCGCGTCGGCAACCGCTTCACCGACCACATCGCGGCCGAAACCGGCAAGCTCGACGGCATCGCCGCACTGCTCGATGGCAGCGCCACTGAAGTCGGCCACCTTGCCGGCGCCTTCGGCGACGCCGTGGCCCAGTTCGGCGCCGCATCGGCCGAGCTGTCGGGCCGGCTGGAACAGATCGGTGGCGCGCTGGATGCCTCGCTGGCCCGCAGCGACGAGCAGTTGGCCTATTACGTGGCGCAGGCGCGCGAGGTGGTCGACCTGAGCCTGCTGTCGCAGAAACAGGTGATGGAGGAGCTGCAACAGTTGGCCGCGCGCCGCGGCAAGGCCGGCACCGCATGAGCGACGAGCTGGAGGTCGACGGCGGTTCGCACGCGCCGATCTGGGCGGCATTCGGCGACCTGATGTCGGTACTGCTCGGCGCGTTCGTGCTGATCCTGGTCGGCGTGGTAGCGGTCCAGCTGGAACTCTCGCAGCGGCTGGAGGATGAAGTCAGGCAGCGCCAGGCCGAAGCCAAGCGCCTGCAGACGCTGGAGCAGGCACTGGCCGGCCCGCTGGCGGCGGGCCGGGTGACGCTGGTCGATGGCCGCATCGGCATCAGCGGCAGTGTGCTGTTCGCCCTCAATTCAGACCAGCTGCAGCCGGAGGGCCAGGAGCTGCTGCGCAGCCTGGCCGCACCGCTGGCTGCCTACCTGGGCAGCCGCGAAGAGATCCTGATGGTCAGCGGCTTCACCGATGATGCGCCGGTGCGCGAAGGCAACCGTCGTTTCGCCGACAACTGGGAACTGTCCGCGCAGCGTTCGCTGACGGTGACCCGTACCCTGATCGCCGATGGCGTACCGGCCGATGCGGTGTTCGCCGCCGCCTTCGGCAGCGAGCAACCGGTCAGCTCCAATGCCAGCGAAGATGGCCGCGCGCGCAACCGCCGCGTGGAGATCGCGCCGATTCCCAGGCCCAGGGCACCGGATGGCAGATAAGCTGCCAGCGCTGGAGGGGCTGCGTGCACTGGTGCGCGACCTCGATGCGGGGTCGCGCTCGCTGGCGGACTACCCGCAGGTGCCGATGCTGCAGCAGGTGCAGCACGAGTGGTCGGAGCTGCGCAGTGAACTGCAGGTGCGCCGTTCGCTGCGCACCGAGGCCCCTGCCGACGGCGGCCCGCTGAACTCCGCGGTACTGGTGCAGCGCATGCTCGATTCGATGCAGGCCGCCAGCCCCGGCTATCTGCGCCACTTCATCGATTACGTCGATACCCTGTCGTGGTTGCAGGCGCTGCAGGACGGTGCGGCCAGCGGCGGTGATGCGGCGAAACCGAAGCGCGCGCGCAAGCCCCGCAACCCCGGTTGAGGCCCGGCCCTGCATCAGGGGGTCAGCCGCGCAGCGTGGCGCCGCCGTCGACGTACAGGTCACTCATCGCCACATGCCCGGCCTGCTCGGACAGCAGGAACATCACCGACTGGGCAACGTCCTCCGGCATAGCCAGCTTGCGCAGGGGAATGCCCGCCTTGTAGGTGTCGAGGTTGCCGGCAATCACCCGCTCGGCACCGTACGCGTCTTCCCACATGCCGGTCTGCATGGCGGTCAGCGTCGAACCGGGTGCGACGATGTTGCAGCGGATGCCCAGTGGCGCCAGCTCCAGGCCCAGGCAACGGGTGAACATGGTCGCTGCCGCCTTCGAGGCAGCGTAGGCCGCCATGCCGTGACGCGGCACGCCTGCGGCGTTCGAGCTGACGGTGACGATGGCGCCCTGTCTGCGCGGTGACATCACCCGCGCCAGTGCGCGGCCGAGATGGAACACACCGTCAGCGTTGACCGAGAAAACACGGCGCCAATCGGCATCACAGGTATCCGTCACCGCGCCGACCTGCAGCACGCCGGCCACACTGGCCGCCAGGGCGATCGGTCCGATCTTCGCCTCTACCTGGTCGATGAGCGCATCGACCGCTGCGCTGTCGCTGACATCCAGCGCACAGGCATGGACGCGCTCGCCCACGATCGCGGGCGACTCGCGGTCGGTGGCCACCACCTGGCAGCCGGCGGCGACCAGCAGCTTCACCAGCGCGGTGCCGATCCCCCCGGCTGCGCCGGTCACCAGCGCCACGCGACCCTCAAAACCGGTCAACTGCATGTTGCGATCTCCTGTTGTTCATCCCGATGCCGCAGTCGCGCCGACAGCCATGGCGCGAGTTGCGCCACCGCATCACGGCCGGTCAGTTCGGCATGCAGGAACGGCAGTTCCAGCGCCTGCACCGTGCGCGCGTGCGCCTTCCACAGCGCCGACTGCAGCTGTGGTCGTGCCTGGTGGTCGCGCCCTGCGCGCACATGCACCAGGGTGCCGTCGAATGGCCGGTGATGGTGCTCGCGGATCAGGCGGTTGGTTCCGGTGACCGCGCGCACCACGCCGTCCAGCACTACGTCGGGCAGGCTGCCCAGCGCACTGCCACCTCGACGCAGGAAGGCCAAGATGCGCTCGCGGCTGTCCAGTTCCGGGTGTGCGTCCGGATCGTGGCCGGCGATGGCCAGCAACGCCCGCAGTGCGGCGATCGGATCCGGCTCCGGCTCGGTCCGCCAGCACTCACTGGGATAGGCGTCGAGCAGGACCAGCTCGCCGACCTTGCGACCGATCTCGTGCAGGCGCACGGCCATCGCCTGGGCGATGATCCCCCCCACCGACCAGCCGAGCAGGTGCACCGGCCCGCGCGGCTGCAGGGTCACTACACGCTGCACGTACTCGTTGGCCATCGCCTCGATGCTGGCCGGCAGCGGCTGCGCGGCGTCCAGCGCCGGCGACTGCAGCCCGTACACGGCCCGCGCCGGTTGCAGCGCACGCGCCAGCGCGCGGTAATTCCAGGCAATGCCGCCTGCCGGGTGCAGCACGAACAGCGGCGGGGGTTCAGTCCCATCGGTCGTGGCCAACGCGATGACCGGGCCCAAGGCATGATCGGCCAGCATCGGGGGTTCGGCGATACGCCGGGCCAGCGCCGCCACCGTCGGCTCTGCGAACAGAACGCCGAGGCCCAGCTCGCAGCGCCAGCGCTGTTCGATGGCCAGCAGCAGGTGCACGGCCGAAAGCGAGTCGCCCCCCAGGCTGAAGAAGTCCGCATCCACCGCAACTGCCTGCTCACGGCCCAGTGCCTGTGCGAACAAGGCGGCCAGCGCATGTTCCAGTGGCGTGCGCGGTGCGACACCGGTCATCCCGACCTGCGGAGGTTTCGGAAGCGCGCTGCGATCCAGCTTTCCGTTGGTGGTCACCGGCCAGTGATCGACCCCGACAAACGCCGACGGCACCATGTAGTCCGGCACGCGCGCCGCCAGGTGCGCGCGCAGGGCAGCGGCGTCGGCCAGTGCCACCGGCACATAGGCGACCAGCCGTGGGTCACCGGGAAGGTCGTGGCGCAGCAGCACTTCCACGCGCTCCATGCCGGGCAGTTCCCGCAGCGCCGCCTCGATCTCCCCCAGCTCGATGCGCAGACCGCGCAGCTTCACCTGATGGTCGCTGCGGCCCAGATACTCGACCGCTCCGTCGCTGCGCCAGCGCGCGACATCCCCGGTGCGGTAGATGCGCTCGCCCGCCAGGAAGGGATCGGCCAGGAAACGCCCGGCGGTGAGATCGTCGCGGCCCAGGTAGCCCCGTGCCAGCTGCACGCCGCCCAGGTAGAGCTCGCCCGGCACGCCCACCGGCAAGGGTCGCATGCCTGCATCAAGCACATACAGGCGGGTGTTCCAGACCGGGAAGCCGATCGGCACCGGGCGTGAGCGATCGCCTGCCGGGGCTGGCCAGTAACTGACATCCACCGCGGCTTCGGTAGGCCCGTACAGGTTGTGCAGCTGCGCGTCGATGCGGGCATGGAAGCGGTCGCGGAGCGAGGCGTCGAGCGCTTCGCCGCTGGTGAACACCCGGCGCAGCTGCAGGCCCTGCGAGGCCGGCGCCGCGAGGAAGGCGTCCAGCATCGACGGGACGAAGTGGGCGGTGGTGATGCCCTGCGCGCGGATCAGCCGGGCCAGCTCGGTGGGATCACGATGCGCATCCGGACCGGCGAGAACCAGCGTGGCGCCGCACAGCAGCGGCAGGAAGAACTCCCAGACCGACACGTCGAACGTGGCGGGCGTCTTCTGCAGCACGCGGTCGTCGGGGCCGAAGCCGTAGTGCTCGCGCATCCACAGCAGGCGGTTGACGATGGCGCGATGCTCGATGACCACGCCCTTGGGTTCGCCGGTCGAGCCGGAGGTGTAGATCACATAGGCTGCATCATCCGGCGCCGGGTCCGGCCAGGGCGCGGCAGACCCCTGTGCCATCCATTGATCGGGCGGCAGCACCGGCACGCCTGCGGCCCGGTGCGCCATCGTGCTGTCGGCCAGCACGCAGGCCGGACGCGCCGAGCGCAGGATGCGCGCCAGGCGCTCGTCGGGATGTGCAGGATCCAGCGGAAGATAGGCGGCGCCGGCACGCAGCACGGCCACCAGGGCGATGACCAGCTCCATCGAACGCGGCAGCGCGACCGCCACCACACTGCCCGGCCCCACCCCCAGCGCGCGCAGCTGTGCGGCCAGTGCGAAGCTGCGTGCCTCCAGCGCGGCATGCTCAAGCGTGGCGTCGCCGCAGACCAGCGCCGTTGCCTGAGGGTCGCGATCCATGCCCTGCTGCAACAGTTCCACCAGTGTGGTTGCAGGCAATGGATGGGTGGTCGCGTTGAAGCGGTGAACCACCTGCGTGACCTCTGCCGCGGTGGCCAGTGGCACGCTGGCAATGTCGTCGGCATCCAGCGCCGCCGACACGAAATGCAGCAGCCGTTGCGCATGCGCCTGCACGTCGGCGTCGCTGTACAGGGCGGGGTTCGCCTCGATCTCCAGATCCAGCAGCGCCTGGCCATCACCGCGGAAGCCCAGCACCAGATCCTCCACCGGCCCGGTGCACAGCACCTGCAGCGTGGCCTGCACGCCGGGCAGCGCCAGCGGCCTGTAGAACGGCTGTATGTTCACCAGCGGGCCATGCAGGCGCTGCTGCGCACCGACCAGGCCCAGATCGCGCCGCAGCTGTTCGCCGCGATACCGGCCATGCCTGCGGCTCTGGCTCAACTGCCGGCCGATGCCACGGGTGTAGCTTTCGACACTGCCCTCGGCCGCGGCCACGCGCAGCGGCAGCACGTTCATCACCATCGCGGGCACGCGCGCCGACGCGTTTCCCAGGCGCCCCATGTAGGGCACCCCCAGCACCACTTCCTCGGCCGCACTCATCCGCCGCAGGTACTCGGCCGCAAGTGCGGCCAGCACATCCGGCCACGGCTGCAGCCAGCGCACCGATGCCTGCAGCAGCTCTTCACGGAAGGTGGCATCCAGCGGCTGCACCCAGCGCAGCGCGTCATCACTGGCGGCGGCGATGCCGGCCAGACCAGCGGCGGCCGGCGCGTCCCGCAGGTGGTCGCGCCACCAGGCACCGGCCATCTCGCGACGCGGATCGATGCGGTATGCCGCATCGTCGGCCAGTACACCGGCCAGGGGCGGCAGCGCATCGCCGCCGCGCCCGGCGTACAGCGCGCAGACACGATCGCTGAACAGTGCCATGCCATAGCCATCAGTGCCGAGATGGTGAACGCGCAGGTACCAGACCCAGCGCTGGCCTCCCAGTGCGTAGAGCACCTGCTGGCTGATCCGGTCGCGGGTGGGATCGACCGGGCTCAGCCGGTCGGCCCGCATCGCGGCGTTGGCGTCGGCCACCGGATCGGCAGCGCTGGAAAGATCATGGACTGCCAGCAGCGGTACATGCGCCGGCTCATGCCATTGCAGCGGCTGGCCATCGCTGCCTTCCGTGAAGCGCAGTGCGAGCGCCTGCGCCTCTGCCGCCGCCTGGTTGGCGGCGGCCGTGAACGCCGCCACGTCCAGCGCGCCGTCGATCCATACGGCATGGGCCGTGTTGAATGCAGGGTTGTCGGGAGCCAGGCGCTGGGCATACCACAGCCCCGCCTGGGCCTCGGTCAATGCCACCGGTGAGGCTGGCGCTGCACCGTTCATGCGCCTTGTGCGGCCTGCAGCCGTTGCACCACCTGCCACCACTGGCGCAGCGTGGTGTGCTCGGCCAGCTGCGAGAACTCCAGCGGAAGGCCAGTGTTGCTCCACGCAAGAACGAGGCCGAGCATGCGCATCGAATCCAGATCGAGATCGATCAGGTTGTCGTCATCGCCGATGTCGGCCGGCTCGCATTCGAGCACGCGCGCCACGTCCGCGCGCATCCGTTCCAGGTCAAGCACATCGCCCATCCTATCCATCACAGTGTCTCCAGTAGCTGGCCGGTGGTCATCGGTACGCCACAGGTCCGTGCGATCCAGTGCAGCGCCTGCTCATGATCGGCGCGCGAGAAGTCGGCGACCGCATCAGCGGCGATGAATGCCTCGATATCACGCTGGAAGGCTTCGACCACGGTCGCGGTGCAGCCGATATGCGCATACACACCGGTCACCAGCAGCTGGTCGCGCCCGCGCGCGCGCATCAGCGTCTCCAGGTTGCTGCGCTGGAACGCGCTGTAGCGATGCTTGACCAGTACATGCTCGCCCGGCTGCGGGGCCAGCGCGGTGATGATCGGCTCATGTTCGTCACTCCGGCGCATGCCGGGCCCCCACAGGTCGGCCTGCAGGCCGCGGTCGCGCCGGTCCTGATCGCCATGCTGGGCGGTATAGAACACGGGAATTCCCTGCGCCCGGCAATGCGCCAGCAGGCGCGCGACGTTGTCCACGGCGGGGCGCAGCGGCTCGCTGTCCGCGTCGAACGCTGCCAGGAAGTAGCGTTGCATGTCGTGCACCAGCAACGCGATCCGCTCGCGCTGCGGGTGCCAGGGGCCGCGCGGCTGTGGTAACTCGCTGGCGGTCGGCAGGGAATATGAAGCAATGCGGGGCAGCGCCATCAGCGCGTTCCTCCTGTCTGTTGCAGATGACGCGCACGCAGCTGCGCACGCAGTTCGCGGCGGCTGATCTTGCCGACCGCTGTTGTATCGAAGCTGTCCACGAACACCACCTGGTCCGGCACCTTGAACGCCGCCAGCCCGCGCCCGCGCATCCAGGCCTTCAGTGCCGGCGCCGTGATCGGCTCGCCCTGGCGGATGACGAAGGCGCAGCTGCGCTCGCCCAGGTACTCATCGGGAATGGACACCACCGCCGCATCGAACACACCCGGATGGGCCAGCAGATGGTCTTCGATCTCCTCGGCGGAGATCTTCTCGCCGGCACGGTTGATGTGGTCCCCGGCACGCCCCTGCACCACCAGATATCCCCCGGGCAGCTGCTGCACGCGGTCGCCGGTGCGGTAGAAGCCGTCGTCGGTGAACGAGCGCGCGTTGGCCGCGGCATCGTTGTGGTACCCACGGATGGTGTACGGGCCGCGGGTCAACAGATGTCCGATCTCGCCCTCGGCAACCGGCTGATCGTGGTCGTCGACAACACGGACTTCGTCGTCAGGGCTGATCGGACGTCCCTGGCAGGCCACCACCAGTTCCTCGGGATCGTCGAGGCGGGTGTAGTTCACCAGGCCTTCGGCCATGCCGAACACCTGCTGCAGCGTGCAGCCCAGGCCATCGATGACGCGCCGCGCGGCCTCCGGCACCAGTTTTGCGCCGCCCACCTGCAGCACCCGCAGGCTGGACAGATCGTGCTTCGTCGATGCCGCTGCCTGCGCCCACAGCAGGGCCAGCGGCGGCACCAGCCCACAGCAGGTCACCTTCTCGCGTGCAATCAGCGGGAACGCGACATCCGGGCCCGGCCCCGGACTGAGCACCACGCGGGCACCGGCATACAGCGCACCGAAGAAGCCCGGCGAGCTCATCGGAAAATTATGCGCGGCCGGCAATGCGACCAGATACACGCTGTCGCGGTCGATCCCGCAGATCGCGTTGCTGGCACGGAACGAATAGATGTAGTCGTCGTGCGTGCGCGGAATCAGCTTGGACAGGCCGGTGCTGCCACCTGACAGCTGCAGGAACGCCACCGACTGCGGATCCGGGTCGGCCGGCAGCTGGCTGCGGTCGCCCTGCAGGTTCGCCAGCCCGACGAACTCCTCCGCATCGCCGTCGATCACCACGTGGCGCAGGGCCGGCACCTCCGCCTGCAGTGCCCGTGCCAGCCCGCGATGATCGAAACCCTCGTGCACATCGGCGGTGACAAAGGCACTGGCCTCGGCCTTCGTGGCGAAGTGCACCAGCTCGGTGATGCGGTGCGCGGGCAACGCGTACACCGGTACCAGGCCGGCGCGGAACAGGCCGCAGACGGTGGCGATGAAGCCGGCGCTGTTGCCCAGCTGCACCAGCACCCGTTCACCGGGCTGCAGGCCCAGCGCCAGCAGGCCGCTGCCGATGCGCCCGGCCTCGTGCCACAGCTGCGCATAGCTCAGTCGGACATCACCTGCCACCACCGCGATGTCATCGGCGTAGCGTTCGGCGCGCTCGCGCAGGAAGGCCGGGAAGGTCTCCCCGCGCCAATGCCCCATCCGGCGATAGTGGGCGACCCGGTCTTCGGGCCATACCTGCTGCAATGGCAGGCGGGAAGGAGATGGGCTCATGCGAGGGGCTCGGTCGGGGGCGCGGGCTCACTGACGCCCAGCGCGTTCAACAGGGCAGCAAACTTCGCTGCGGTTTCGGCCACTTCGGCCTGCGGCTGCGACCCGGCGACGATGCCGGCGCCCGCATACAGGCGCAGCTGCGTGCCCTGCAGTCGTGCGCAGCGGATGGCGACGTACCAGTCGCCGTCGCCCTGCGCGTCCAGCCACCCCACGGCGCCGGCGTAGAAACCGCGTGGAACCGGCTCCAGTTCGCGGATGCGCTGCAGCGCCGCCTGCTGCGGCGTGCCGCATACGGCGGGCGTGGGATGCAGCTGCGCCAGCAGGGCGGCGGCCGGCACCCGTGGATCCTTCAACGTGGCATGGATGCGGGTTCCCAGGTGCCACATGGTGGCCGTGGCATGCAGCACCGGCCGCGCCTGCGCATCGATATGGCTGCAATAGGGAGAGAGGCCATCAACGATGGCCTCGACCACATGACGGTGCTCGTCGTGATCCTTGGCCGACGCCAGCAGGGTCTGCGCGGCACGCTCGTCCTGCACCGGATCCGCACTGCGCCGGGCTGAGCCGGCCAGCGGGTGCGACAGCACCTGCGCGCCGCGCTTGCGCAGCAGCAGCTCGGGCGTCGCCCCGACCAGCCATGCCGGGGCCTGGCCCAGCTCCACCGGCAGTGGCACCGCGTAGGTCGCCACCGACGGATCGGCTCCCAGTCTCGCCAGCAGCACATCGGGCGTCAGGGCGTGGCGTGTGTGTGCCAACAGGCTGCGCGCCAGTACCACCTTGTGCAGCTCCTGTCGGGGATCACGCAGGGCCTGCACTGCCCTATCCACCGCTGCGGCGTAGTCGTCCGCCGAAGGTTCGGCCTGCACGACACCCTCCAGCGCAGGCGCAGCCTGCGGCTGCACCGGCAACGCAGGCAGCACGCGTTCGGGCTGGTACAGCGCATCGTCAGCACGTGGTTCGAACGGAATCGCTCCGACCAGCAGGCCCGGCCCGCCCCGCTGCTGCGCGAAGAACGCAGCCACGCGCCCGGCCAGCGTCACCAGCGGACCGGACGCAAGCGCCGCACGACAGCCACGCGCATGCACATGCTGCCCTGCATGCTGCAGCAGGAACAGCGTGGGGTCATCCGCAGCCGGCAACGGCAACGGCGCCGTCTCCTGCCATGCATCGTCCCTGAGCGAATCGTTCATGTCGCCTCCTTCATCCGGTGCGCTGCCGCCAGCACGCACAGCAACAGCAGCAGCACACCGACCAGCAGATACGGCAGGCTCGGCCCGCCCCGATACAACAGCGTGCCGAGCATCGGCCCGACCACCATGCCCAGCCCCTGTGCCGCAGCGACCGTTCCGGCGGCGGCACCCTGTTCGTGTGCCTGCACCGCGTCGGCGGCCAGCGCCTGGAACGACGGGAACACGAAGCCCATGCCGAATGCCGCCAGCGCATAGGCCGCCGGCAGCTGCCAGGACTGCTGCACGGCGGCTACCGAGGCGAAGCCGATACCGGCGATCAATGCACCCAGCACGATCCAGCGCCGCGGTGGCACCTCCAGCTTCATCACCAGTGCCTGCGCCAGGATCAGCCCGACGCCCACAGCGGTCAGTGCGATGCCGGCCATGCGCGCGCCTTCAGCCGCTGCCAGGCCGAGGCGATCGATCGCGAAGAAGCCGACCGTCACCTGCGCGATGGTCACCGACACCATTCCTAGGAACGCGGCCAGTTGGGGCAGCCGAAGGCGCCGGTCCAGACGGCGCAGGGGCGTCCGTCGTGCTGACGCTGCCGCCGCTGCCGGCGCTGTCGAAGGCAGACGCCACGCCAGCAGTGCCAGCGCCAGCAGCGGCAACAGCGCGGCCACATACAGCGCCAGCGAAAGATGCGTGTAGGCCAGCCAGCCTGCTGCCGCTGGGCCCAGCACCATCCCCAGTGCATTGGCACTGCCCAGACGGGCGAGAAACTGCGTGCGCTGGCCGGCCGGCGCCTGGTCGGCGATCAAGGCTGCGGCCGTCGGTGGCACGGCGGCATAGAACAGCCCGATCAGCCCGCGCGCGCCCACCAGCACCAGCACCGACACAACTACCGGCGGCGTGACCTGCAGGGCCACATCGATGAACATGGCGAGCGCGAGGTAGACGCCGGTGTACGCGCCCATCGCCAGCAGCAGCACGCGCTTGCGACCGATGCGGTCGCTGAGTTGGCCCCAGCGGCGAGCCGCCAGCATCCACAGCACGCCGGCGGCCGTCACCGACAGGCCCGCGTGCCATTCGGACAGGCCCAGCAGCCGGACCACCGGGCCGATCACGGCGACGAAGGACATCATGGCCATGGTGCCGATCAGGGCCGCCAACACCAGGGCCGGCAAACCGGGAACGACGGGACGTGCGTGCATGGAACACCAGCCGTGACAGGGAAGGACGGCAGAACGCCAGCACGACGCTCCGCCCGATGCCGCCACGTCACGCAGCGACACCACCCTTAAATGATAACGGCTCGTATTTGCATTTGATACCCATTCAATTGAATGGACCCGCAACAGCCGTGTCAGCGCGTCACACGCGGCGACAGCAGGCCGCGACGGCGGAACCACCACTCCAGCGGCAGCGTGACCAGCGGCGGGACAGCAGCAAGCAGGGCCAGCGCGCTGGCCCACCATGGCCAGCGCAGGCGCACTGCGGAGAACAGGGTCACGGCCACGTACACCAGGAACGCCACGCCATGCAGCGGCCCGAACACCTTGACCAGGGCGACGTTGGCCTGCGGGCCATACTTCAGCCACATGCCCACCAGCAGGCCGGCCCAGGTGATGGCCTCGATGAAGGCAACCACGGCGAACAGCCGTCCGACGGGGTGCATGGGATTGCCTGGGGTCACATCGGGCTCCTGCAGGGACAGAAGATGCGAATGATACGCAGATGCGAACGTTCAGGACACCGTCGGGTCACACTCGCCGCATCGGAGATGCCCACACGTCGGTAGCGCCGGGCCATGCCCGGCGGATCGGAGATGAACGCACATCGGTAGCGCCGGGCCATGCCCGGCGGATCGGAGATGAACGCACATCGGTAGCGCCGGGCCATGCCCGGCGGGCGCAGCACAGCTACCGGGGGATATGCGGCAGCACCCGCTCCCCGATCTCGCGCAGCACGGCCTCCACCGGCCGGCCGTTGTCGACCAGATTGAACATCACATGCGCCACGCCCTGCGCATGCACGCGCAGCAGATAGTCACGCAGGCCATCGCGGCCGACCTTCAGGCCAAGCGGCAACGGCTCGGCGGGTGCCTGCGGGTCCGCCTGCAGGTCCAGCAGCATCGACTGCACGAACGGTCTGCCCGCCGCGCCCTGTTGCGACAACGCCTGCTGCCACAGACCGATGCGTCCCTCCTGGGCAGCCTCCTCGCGGTGATAGGTGGCCCATCCTTCAGACTCCCGGGCGATCCACTGCAGGCTCTGCCTGGCGGTACCCACCGCCAGCATCGGAATGCGCGCGGCCGGCGCAGGCAGCACGTCGAAGCCTCCGGTCACCTGCAGCACGGCGGCCCGCTCGTGTGCCTGCGGCGACAGCGCCGCCCGCAGCAACGACCAGCGCTCACGGAACGTCGCGGCCCTGCCCTCCAGATCCTCGCCGAACGCGGCGAATTCCTCCGGGCGGTCACCCGAACCCAGGCCCAGCACGAAACGCCCGCCGCTGATGCGGTCCAGGCTCAAGGCCGACTTCGCCACCTGCAGCGGCTGGCGCAATGGCAGCACGATGGCCGCACTGCCAACCACGATGCGCTCTGTCGCGGCGGCCAGCATGCCCAGCCACAGGAAGGGATCATCCAGCGCGCTCGCGGTCGCCTCCGGTCCCTGCGGCACCATCAAGGGCACGTCGCGCGTCCACAGCGCGGCAAAGCCGAGGTCATCGGCCAACCGGGCGATACGCCGCGCCTCATGCGGATCGGCCAACCCGTGCGCCGCCACCGGCGTCATCAGTCCCAGGCTCAGGCCCTGTTCTGCAAACAGCGCAGCGTAGGCAGAATTGAAATCGCTCATGCTGCCAGCTTAGCGTGGAGCCCTGCGGCAACGGTGCTGCCGCAGGTGCGTGCCAAGCCGGTGGGTTCAATGGGGTGGTGTATCGGCAGAGGGTGCGGGCGGCGGACGTCATGCCCTGCAGCGCACCCTTCATGAGCAAACTGAATCAGCAGCCTCTGCCGTCATTCCTACAATGGCCTGTCACCCTGCCCTTCGAGATGCTGCCGATGCGCGTTGCGCTTTCCGTGTTGCTGCTGGCTTCGGCGCTGAGCGCCTGCACCCCGGCCCCGGGCTCCACCGCCAACTCCGCCGAGGCCCCCGCACCGGCGTCCGCCATCGCCTGGCGCCAGGGCGACGTCGACGACGCCTTCGCCGAAGCCGCTGACAGCGGCAAGCCGGTGCTGCTGTACTGGGGTGCGGTCTGGTGCCCACCGTGCAACCAGCTCAAGGCGGGTCTGTTCAAGGACCCGGCCTTCATCGCGCTGACCAGCAAATTCGTTCCCGTCTACCTGGATGGCGACGAGGAAGGTGCGCAGGCCTGGGGCGAGCGCTTCGGCGTGCGCGGCTATCCGACCCTGATCGTGCTGGACCCACAGCGCAACGAAATCACCCGCGTGGCCGGCGGCAACGATGCCGCCGAACTGACCCGGGCACTGACCGTGGCCGCAGGCCGCCGCAGTGCCGTTGCCGCCACCCTGGCCACCGCATTGACGACGCCGGAGCAACTGGCCGCCGAAGACTGGCAGGTGTTGGGCGACTACGGTTGGGAAGTCGACGCCAACCGCCTGGCCGGCGAACGCAACAGCCAGGACGTGCTGCGCCAGCTGTCCAAGGCCGCACCGGAGGCCGCGCTGCAGCGCCGTTTTGCTCTGCTTGCCTTGGCAACAGCCGAAAAGCCCGATGCCTCGCCCACCGAAGTGCGCGAGCTGCTGCAGGCTGTGCTGGCGCACCCCGCGGAGGTGCGACGCAACCGCGAGCTGCTGGGCTATGCGGGCGTACAGTTGGTCAAGCAGGCCAGTACCGGGCCGGCCACCAGCAACACCCTGGGGCAGCAGCTGCTGGTCGCACTGGAGCGCGCAGACGCCGAGCGTGGCGACCGCGCCGACGACGCGTTGTCGCGTGCGCTGACCGAAGTGTCGCTGGCCCGCCAGCAACAGCCCAAGGGCGCACTGCCCGCTGCTCTGGTTGATCGGGTCAAGCAGCGCGTGGCCGCCGCCGATGCCGCCGCCACCGATTCGCATGCACGCCAGGCCACGATCAGCACCGCGGTCTACGCACTGCGCCAGGTCGGCGACGACGCCGGCGCGGAATCGCTGCTGCTGGCCGAACTGAAGCGCAGTGAGCAGCCGTACTACTACATGCCTGAGCTGGCCGAACTGGCCGAGCAGCGCGGCGACACCGCCGGTGCGCTGGAGTGGCTGAAGCGTGCCTACGATGGTGCACAGGGCCCGGCGACCCGCGTGCAGTGGGGTGTGCTGTATGTGGAAGGCCTGCTGAAGCTTGCGCCGGACGATGCGCCGCGTATCGAGCAGGCGACCGCCTCGTTGATCGCCGAACTGGGGGCGCAGCCGTCGGGCTACCACCAGCGCACCCGCCAGCGCTTCGAACGCCTGGCCGGGCAGCTGAAGGCATGGAGTGGCAAGCACCAGGGCGCGCAGACGCTGGCGCGGCTGCAGCAGCGGATGCAGCAGGCGTGCGGCAATCAGGTGGATGGGGCGTGCAGGGATTGGCTGGGTTGAGTGGATGAAGGAGCAGGCGGGTTGACCTCAACCATTGTTGAGGTGCGATAACAGTCTCCCCACGGCCAGCCCGCTGGCCTTCGATACGGAGACTGCTTCGATGTCGTACTCGCTTCCCCCGCTCCCCTATGCCTACGATGCCCTCGAACCGCATTTCGATGCGCGGACGATGGAGATCCACCACAGCAGGCACCACCAGACCTACGTCAACAACCTCAATGCCGCGGTCGAGCAGGCCGGCCTCGCCGAACAGCCGGTCGAGGCGCTGATCGCCAGCCTCGATGCCGTGCCGGAGGCCCAGCGCAGCGCAGTCCGGAACAACGGTGGCGGCCACGCCAACCACAGCCTGTTCTGGACCGTGCTCAGCGCACGCGGCGGCACGCCCGATCAGGTGCTGGCGGCGGCCATCGACCGTGACCTCGGCGGCTTCGATGCCTTCAAGGATGCCTTCAGCAAGGCGGCGCTGACCCGCTTCGGCAGCGGCTGGGCCTGGCTGACCAGTGATCGCGATGGCCGCCTGCGGGTTGAAAGCAGCGCCAACCAGGACAGCCCGCTGATGGGCGCGGCGGCCGGCCTGTCCGGCAACACGCCGATCCTCGGCCTGGATGTGTGGGAGCACGCGTATTACCTGCATTACCAGAACCGCCGTCCGGACTACATCGGGGCGTTCTTCAACATCATCGACTGGGCCGAAGTCGGTCGCCGCTACCGCCAGGTGGACGGCGCATGAGCGCCGGCACTCCCCATTACGCCGGGCCGTGGGCAGGGGTCTTCCCCGCCCCGGCTCCGGTACCCTCGGTCAGTCTGCCGCCGCGTGCATTGCGGCGGCTGCTCGGCCACTTCCCTACCGGCGTGGCCATCGTCTGCACCCGCGACGCACGGGGCACACCGCTGGGCCTGACCATCAATTCCTTCGTGCCGGTGTCGCTGCAGCCGCCGCTGGTACTGTGGAACCTGGCCCTGCACGCACAGAGCCTGCAGGCCTTCCAGCGCGCCACGCGCTTCGCGATCAGCGTGCTGGGCGCGGACCAGGAAGCACTGGCGCGCACGTTCGCCGATCCCCAGGTGCGCAATCGTTTCGACGGCGTACCCCTGCTTCCAGACGAAGACGACGCGCCGCCGCGCATCGCCGGCGCGGTCGCGCACCTGACCTGCACCCGTCATGCGCAATGGCCAGTGGGTGATCACCTGCTGCTGGCCGGCCGCATCATCGAGATCAACGAAACCGGCGGTGCGCCGCTGATGTTCCACCGTGGCCGCTTCCTGCCGGGGCCGCTGGACACCCTGCGGGAGGTACAGACATGACCATCGAGGCACTGGAGGACCTGCTCGCCAACGGCCACGACAGCGCTCTGCTGCGCTTCGGGCTGGGCAAAGGTTGGCTCGACGCCGGCAATCCGGCGCGCGCGGCGACCCATCTGGGCCGCTGCGTGGCACTTGATCCGCAGTACTCGGCGGCGTGGAAACTGCTGGGCAAGGCCTGGCTGGCGGGTGGCCAGCCGCAGGCGGCGCGCGAGGCATGGCAACGCGGCCTGAGCGTGGCCAGCCACCAGGGCGACCAGCAGGCTCGGAAGGAAATGCAGGTGTTTCTGCGCCGGCTGCAGCGCGAACAGCCGGCGCCGCAGGAGAGCACGGGCTGAGCCGGCCGCACAGGCCGGCCGCATCGATCAGCCCGCGTTGGCCGGTGCCGGTGCCGTCATGATGTCCGGCATCGGCAGGCGGCGCGGCTTGCTGGGGAAGGCATGCCGCAGGATGCGCCACACCACCTGGCCGAACTGCCGTGGCAGCGAACCGTTGTTGTAGTGCTGACCGTAGCGAAGGCAGATCTCCTTCACTTCCTTGGCGATGGCCGCATAGCGGTTGGCCGGCAGATCCGGATAGAAGTGGTGCTCGATCTGGTGGCTGAGGTTGCCCGACAGCACGTTGATCAGGAAACCACCGCTGATGTTCGACGAGCCACGCAGCTGGCGCAGGTACCAGTGGCCACGCGATTCGTTGCGCAGGCACTCCTTGGGGAACGTCTCCGATTCAGCGGTGAAGTGGCCGCAGAAGATGATCACGTAGGTCCAGATGTTGCGAAGGCCGTTGGCGACCAGGTTGCCCAGCATCACGGTCAGGAAGAACGGGCCGGCCAGCAGCGGGAACAGCACGTAATCCTTCAGCACCTGGCGCAGCATCTTGCGCGCCACCGGACGGGTCTGCAGCCACATCGCGCGGCTGCTGATGCGGCCCTTCAGCCAGCGCCCCAGGCGCAGGTCCTGGGCGGCCACGCCCCACTGGAACAGCAGCGCGAAGATCGGTGCGATGATCGGCTGCAGCAGATAGAACGGTTTCCAGCGCTGTTCCGGGAAGATGCGCAGCAGGCCGTAGCCGATGTCATCGTCCATGCCACGCACGTTGGTATAGGTGTGGTGGCGGAAATTGTGGGTCTTGCGCCAGTTGTCGGCGGTGGCAACGATGTCCCACTCGTAGGTGTTGCCGTTCAACTTCGGGTCGCCGGTCCAGTCGAACTGGCCGTGCATCACGTTGTGGCCCAGCTCCATGTTCTCCAGGATCTTCGACAGCGCCAGCATGAGCGTGCCAGCGATGGCGGCCGGCCACAGCAGCGGTGCCCACAGCAGCGGCGAGAACGCCGCCAGGAACAGCAGGCTGCGGCCGCCGACGCCGAACCAGCGCACGGCCGCGGCGACGCGCCGGATATAGCGCGTATCGGACGCGCCGAGACTGCCGATCACACGATCGCGGATCGCGTCGAGTTCCTGGCCGAAGGCGTTCATTTCGGCAGGACTCAGGGCACGGTCGGTAGCGCGGGTCATGGCAACGGTTCCTCAGAGATCCAGGGTCAGGTCGGTGGTCGGCGCACTCACGCAGATCCGTACGGGCTGTGCCGCTTCGGAATGCGTATCGCCGGTGCGCAGATGGCGGGTACCGCCACTGACGCGTTCACAGCTGCAGCTGTTGCAGATGCCCATGCGGCAGCCGTGCCGGGGCTTGATGCCCTGCGCTTCCAGGCTCTCCAGCAGGGAGCGGCCGCGCGGCACGCGCAGCTGGCGCCCACTGCGTGCCAGGGTCAGCGACACTTCGCCTTCGCCGTCGGCATCCAGCAGCGGCGCGGGCGGCGTGAAGGCTTCCGCCTGGAAACCGGCAACCTGATGCGCAAGGCGGCGGCGCGCGGCGGCAACGAAGCCGTCCGGGCCACAGGCCAGTACATGGCGCTGTGCCAGCGGCGTGTCATCGCCGGGAATCTGCAGGGCGTGGGTATCGATGCGCGCGGCCGGCACCTCGCCCTCGCGGGTGGTCAGCAGGTGCACGCGCAGGCCCGGCGTCGCTGCCGCCAGCGTATGCAGTTCGTCACGGAACTGGATGGCGGCCGCTGTGCGTTCCCAGTAGAACAGGTCCACCGGCGCGCCCAGCGGTCGCTGGCAGGCCTCGCGCAGCAGGCTGCGCATCGGCGTGATGCCGCTGCCCGCCGCCAGCAGCAGCACCGGCGCGGCGGCCGGCATATGGAAGTCACCGAAGGCGGCATCGATACGGAACAGGTCTCCCGGCCGCGCCTGGTTCACCAGGTGCTGGCTGACCCGCCCCCCTTCCACGGCCTTGACGGTAATGGCCAGTTCGCGGCCACTCAGCGGGGTCGGGCTGTAGCTGCGCTGCCATACCCGCCCCTCAAGCTCGACGCCGAGGGTGACGTGCTGGCCGGCGCGCATGCCGGCCCAGTGCCGGTTGCAGCGCAGGACCAGGGTGGCCGCGCCCTCGCCCGCTGGTTCGCGTCGGACCAGGCGTGCCAAGGGCTCGCGCAGCGTCCACAACGGATTGATCTGGCCGGCCCAGAAATCGAACAGCGTGGGCGACAGCCAGCGGTGCAGGGAAAACGGGGACGGACGGACGACAGCGCTCATGGCAGCCACTATACGGGCGCACATACACCTGTGTATACACGTGTATATTGAACCGGATTGGGTATGATTCAGCCTTGCCCCACCGGAACCCTCATGGCCGCTGCCACCGTCCTGTCGATACCCGAAGATGCGCAGAGCCCGGCCCGCCGTACGGTGAGCCGCGAGGATCTGCTGGCCGCGGCCCTGAAGCTGATCGGCCCGCACCGCAGCCTGTCCACCCTCAGCCTGCGCGAGGTCGCGCGTGAGGCAGGCATCGCGCCGAACAGCTTCTACCGGCAGTTCCGCGACATGGACGAACTGGCCGTGGCCCTCATCGATGTGGCCGGCCGCTCGCTGCGCACGATCATCGGCGAGGCGCGGCAGCGCGCGACCTCCTCCGCCACCAGCGTGGTGCGGGTCTCGGTGGAAACCTTCATGGAGCAGCTGCGCGCAGACGACAAGCTGCTGCACGTCCTGCTGCGCGAAGGCGCGGTCGGCTCGGATGACTTCAAGCACGCCGTCGAGCGCGAGCTGCATTACTTCGAGGAAGAGCTGCAGCACGACCTGGTGCGCCTGGCGGCCCTCGACGGCGCGGTGCTGCATGCACCGGAACTGGTGGCCAAGGCGATCACCCGCCTGGTATTCGCGATGGGTGCCACCGCCATGGACCTGCCGCCGGAGAAGGATCCGGAGCTGGTCGAACAGATCTCCACGATGATCCGCATGATCATCGTCGGCGCCCGCACCCCGGCCGCCTTCCGCCGCGGCTGATCGCCAGGCTCCAGACCGTTGCCGCTTTGCGCCGGAATGCTGCAATGCAGCAATGCAGGGCGCTACTGCGTCGCCGATCTGTGACTTGCATCACGATTTAGATCGGTGAAATGGGGTTCGCCTCGCTTCGACAGGGGCTTCATGCCGTTTTCACTTCAGCAGGACTATCCAGCATGCGCGAGCTCCGCAGCTGAATAGGCCCTCCAAAGCTGGATGGACGCCGCCGCAGTCTTCTGGACGAGTTGCATGGCTCTGCAGGCCGTCGCCCCGCAGAGTGTTGCCTACGGCCTGTGGGGACGGGCCCCATCCAATGCATTGGAGAGACGCCATGTACACGATGAAGTCCGCTTCACGCGCCCTGCCCGCGCAGGTCGCTCCGCTTGCGTTGGCCCTGGCGGCCTGCGTCGGCGTGCCGCAGACAGGTCATGCCCAGTCAGTTTCTGTCCCGGCCGGCACCACGCTGACGGTGGATCCGGGAAGCCCCTATGAGGGCCGAGATTTCTCCGTCCGCGGAACATTGAACCTCAATGGCGTCAGTGTGGGTCGCGTGGATGCCCGCGAGGGGGGCGTCGTCAATGCGACGGACACGACCATTACCCGCAATGTGTCGGGAGCGGGAGGATCGATGACCAACTCGCAGGGCCGCTTCCTCAGGTCGGAGATCGTCAATACGGATGCCAACGGCTTCGGCTTTTCAACCGGCGCGCTGGTTACCGCCAACCCCCCTCAGCCTCTCAGCTTCGTCCAGTTCATCGACAGCAAGGTGTCGGGTGCCGCCATTGGTGCTCAGGCCAGTGGGGGCGGCACCATCGTTGCCGAGCGCTCGACCTTCTCCGGAGCCATCGGCATGCGCACCCTGGCCGGCTCGATCGAGCTGCGTGATGGCTCCGCCGCCATCGGCAGCGACATCGGCCTGCTACTGGGAAATTCCAGAGTGAACCAACCCCCCTATGCGGACCCTGCGGACTGGCATGTACTGGTGGATGGATCACGCGTGGAGGGCACCACCGGTCCCGCCGTCAAGGTGAGAATGGAGCTTGGCCGTGCTCCCGATCTGGCGCGCCTCACCGTCCAGAACGGCGCAACGCTCATCGGTGGCAACGGCAATCTGGTTGACGTCGATCCCGACATGGCACTGGACTTCACGGCTCGCACGTCCACCCTCAACGGCAACTTCGTCATCGCCGACACCGCCAGCACGACCCTGCGCTTCCTCGATGGGCTGGTGCTGACCGGACAGATCACCGGCCCGGCCGAGGTGATCGTCGACCAGGGCGGACGCTGGACGCTGTCCGGCGACAGCAGCACCGGCAACCTCACCCTCGGCGCGGACAGCCACATCCTGCTCGGCGCGGAGGGTCAGGCGGCGTATCCGCAGTTGACCGTCAATGGCGATTACACCGGCAACGGCGGCACCCTGCATTTCAACACCGTGCTGGCCGGCGACGCCGCCGCCAGTTCGCGCCTGCATGTGACCGGCGCCACCAGCGGCGCCACCAACGTCATTGTCAACAACGTCGCGGGCGCCGGCGCGCAGACGGTCGACGGCATCCTGCTGGTCCAGGTCGATGGCGCCAGCAACGGCAGCTTCGCGCTGCAGGGCCGCGCCATCGGCGGCATGTACGAGTACTTCCTGCACAAAGGCTCGGCCACGACGGCCAACGGCAACTGGTACCTGACCTCGGCCTACACGGGCAATCCATGCGATATCAATCCTTCCCTGCCGGAGTGCGATCCGGAGGATCCGGTGATTCCTCCTCCCGACCCCGATCCTGACCCCGATCCCGAACCCGTGCTGCGCCCGGAGCCGGGTGCCTATCTGGCCAACCAGATCGCGGCCGAGCAGATGTTCCAGGTACGCCGCCATGATCGCGGCGAACCGGGCTTCGATCGTGCGCGCATCGGAACCTGGGTCCGCGCGGGTCGCGACCAGCTGCGGGCCAGCATTGCCGGCCAGGTCGATGCCCGCACGCATCTCAACGTCCTGCAGCTGGGCAGCGATCTGTGGCGCTGGAGCGACGGGCGCGGCCAGGTGGGCGTGATGCTCGGCACCGGCGACGCCACCACCCGCGCAGTCTCCATGCTGTCCGGCTATGGCACCCGCGGCAGGATCAAGGGCAAATCGGCAGGCGTGTACCTGGGCTGGGTGCAGGATGCACAGAGCAGCGGCGGCCTGTACGTGGACGGCTGGGTGCAGGCTGCCCGCTTCGACAATGATGTGCAGGGCGAGGGCATTGCAGCGGAAACCTACGATGCGGACGTCCGCAGCGCGTCGCTGGAGCTCGGCTACGCCTGGGCGATCCGCACCCGCGAGGCCAGCACTCTGTACCTGCAGCCGCAGGCACAGGTGACCTGGACCGACTACGACAGTGACAGCGTAGTTGAGGACAACGGAACACGGGTCGAGGATGGCCGCAGCATCGGGCTGAACAGTCGGCTGGGTGTGCGTCTGTTTGGACAGAGCACCCTGCGCGGCAATCGCGTGCAACCCTTCCTGGCGGTCAACTGGCTGCGGGGCCAGCGAGATCCCTCGATGCGCTTCAATGAAGAGCTGTTGAGCGCGAAGACGCCCGACAGCCGCTACGAAATGCAGGCGGGCCCGCAGCTGCAGCTGGGGCAACGCTGGAGTGCCTGGGGCGACCTGCGCGTGCAGCGCGGCGACAGCGGCTATCGCAACCACGGTGCACAGGTCGGCCTGCGCGCCGCCTGGTGACACCCGGCGTCCCGCCCGGAACCCGCGCCTGAACACCCCTGCCGGATATGACATCCGGCAGGGGTGACGTCGTCCATTGTAATGTTATAACACTGTCGTTCCTGATGAGGCCCCCTGCGCCGTCCAGATGAAAGCAGCGCCGCGCCTGATATAGCCCTTGCTATATCTATGAGCATTTGCTTTTATGTGCGCCAGCCAGGTCGCCCTCGCCGCTCTCTTCCCCAAGGACGACGCCCCCATGCCTCACGCCGTGCCGCTGTGCCACCTTCCGCTGGCCACCGCCATCTTCTTTGCCCTGTCGACCCCGGTACTAGCCGGCACGCCCTCGCCCACGCAGCTGGACCGGGTGCAGGTCAAGGTCAGTACCGCCACGCGCAGCGAGCGCCTGCTTGCCGATGTGCCGATCCGTACCGAAGTGCTGCGCAGGGAGGACATCGCGCTGCGTGCGGCCACCGATTTCTCCCGTGCGGTCGAACTGATCAATGGCCTGCGCGTGGAAAGCAACTGCCAGAACTGCAACACCAGCGAAGTGCAGCTGCTGGGCCTTCCGGGCGCCTACAACCAGCTGCTGTTCGACGGCATCCCGCTGCTGTCCACGCTGGGCAGCGTGTACGGCCTGGAGCAGATTCCCGCCGGCTTCGTCGATCGCATCGAAGTGGTCAAGGGCGGTGGCTCGGCGCTGTATGGCCCCGGCGCGGTGGCCGGCGTGATCAACCTGGTTCCGCCCCTGCCCTCGCGCAGTGGTGGCCATGTGCAGGCCGGCGTGGATGTGCTGCGTGGCACGCCGCAGAAGAATGCAGATGTCCGCCTGGATCTGGTCGCCGCGCAAATCGATGCCGGGCTGTCGGTGATCGCCCAGCGCAACTGGAACAGTGGCATCGACTACAACGGTGATGACTACACCGAGATCACGCGCAAGGATCTCAAGGTCGGTGGACTGCAGGCCTGGTATGCGCCCACACCGGGAACACGGCTGCGCGTGGACGTGCAGGTCACCGATGAAAGCCGGCGCGGCGGCAACCGCCTCGACCAGCCGGAGTATCTGGCCAACATCGCAGAATCGCTCGACACCACGTACCGGCGTGGCAGCGTGTCCTGGGACCAGGAAGTAAGCCCGGACATCGACTTCCGCCTGGCCTATGCGTTCGCCGACATCGATCGCGACAGCTTCTATGGCGGTCTCGGCGATGTGGTCACCGACCCGTCGGCAGCCGGATACGATCCCTCCGAGCTGGACCCCACCGTGGCCGGCAGCGCCGCCTCGCGCTCCTGGCGGGAATACGGACGCACGCACAATCCGCTGCATTACCTCGACAGCCAGTTGAACTGGCGGCTGGGCGCGCATGCCCTGGCGTTCGGCGTGCAGTACAAGCACGAGCGCCTGCGCGACGACAACCGGACCGGTGGCGGCCAGCGCCTGGCCGTGCTGGAGGACGCCAGCTTCCACAACCTGGGCGCCTTCGTGCAGGACGAATGGAGCCTGCGCGAGGACATCGACCTGGTGATCGGCGCGCGCGTGGACCAGAGTTCCGAACTGGACAACGCGGTGTTCTCACCGCGAGTCGCCTTGGCCTGGCAGGCCACGGAGAACGTGAAGTGGCGGGCCGGCATCGCCAGCGGATTCCGCGCACCGGAAATCTTCGTCGAGGATGTACATGTGGACACGCTCGGCGGCGAGCAGGTGCGCGTGCGCAATGCCGACGGCCTGAAGGAGGAACGTGCGCTGACCACCCTGCTCGGCTTCGATTGGCGTTCGGATCCGGCCGAGCCGGTGTGGACGTGGGACGCCACCGCCTCCTACGCGCGCATCCGTGACACCTTCGCGCTGGGCGAGATCCAGCGCGGCGCCGATGGCCGGCTCGGCCAGCTGCGTTACAACGCCTCGGGCTCGGACGTACTGGGCATGGAAACCAATCTGGGCTGGCAGCCCTCGCCGCAATGGCGTCTTACCGCGGGCGCATCGTGGTACCGCTCGCGCTTCCGCGAACCCCAGCGCATCTTCGATGACACCGGCGAGGGCGGCGACACCGTGATCGACAGCCGCGACTACCTCAAGACCCCTCGCTGGACCGGGCTGGCCCAGCTCGGCTGGTTGCCTTCAGAACCGTGGGAGACCTTCATCGCGCTGCGCCACACCGGTTCAATGCCGGTGCTGAACAACCGGCTGGGTGAGCTGCACCGCACCCGTGCCTTCTGGGTGACCGACCTGGGTGCCCGCTGGCATCGCCACCTGGGGGTGGGCGCCGAACAGGAGGTGTCCGTGGCAGCCGGAGTCAAGAACGTGTTCGACCAGCGGCAGAAGGATCTTGAAGCCGGCGCGCTGCGCGACAGCGACTACGTCTACGGGCCCCGCTTCGCGCGCTCGTGGTATGTCAGCCTGCGCTATGCGTTCTGAAGCACTGCGCGTTCTGCTGTGCGCCGGCAGCGCGCTGCTGGCCGCGCCGGTCGCGGCAGAGAATCTGCACGCGCAGGTCTCGGCGTCGCTGATGCGACCGGAGGCGCGATCGCTGCGCCCGATGCAGTGGTCGCCGCCGCCGCGATTGATCGCGCTTTACTTCGGTGCGGACTGGTGCGCGCCCTGCCATGCCTTCGTGCCGACCCTGCGCAGCGTGCGTGACGCACTGCGCGAGGCCGGTGCGGACACCGAGGTGGTGTACGTCAGCCAGGATGAGAGCGAGGCCGCGCTGCGCCGCTACATGCGCCGCCAGGACATGCCGTGGCCGGTGCTGGACCCGCGCAGGGCCGCGCGCATGCCGGTGCTGCAGGCCCTGGCCGGCCCCGCGCCGCCCAATCTGGTGCTGATCGACGCGGAAGGTCGCGTGCTGGCGAAGGGGTGGCATGGGCGGCGCTATGAGGGTCTGCAGCCTGTGCTGAAGCTGTGGCAGGCAGGGGCATGCGCACAGGAGCAGGCGCGCTGCCCGCCGCTTGAGTGATCTGCGGCTCCTTCCACGGCCGCCGGGCATGGCCCGGCGCTACCCCTCCTTCCGAGCGCATGCAGCCGCCGGGCATGGCCCGGCGCTACCGCCACCCTTCAGATCGCGGGCACCGGCCCTACCCGCCCTCGGCCTTGCGCACGAATGCTTCGAACAGCGCCAGCGTCTGCTCGCTGACATGATGCTCGATGCCTTCGGCATCGCGCCGGGCGGTATCGGCATCCACGCCCAACGCCAACAGGAAGCGCTCCACCGTCTGGTGCCGCTGGCGACTGGCATGGGCCAGCGCCTCGCCCTCGGCGGTCAGGAAGACACCACGATAGGGCCGCTGCACGACCCAGCCGTCGCGGGCCAGCCGCCGCAGCATCTTCGCCACCGTCGGCTGCGCCACCCCCAGGCGGGTGGCGATGTCGACCTGGCGGGCCTCGCCGCCATCGGCCAGCAGGTCCGAGATCAGCTCGACATAGTCCTCCACCAGTTCCATCCGGTGCGCCTCGCGCACCTGCCGGAAGCTCTCGACCTGGCGCTCGGCCTCGATCAAGGGGGGATTCTTTGGCGATGTCGAATCGTCGCTCTTGCCCACGCGTGCGCCTGTCCTGCCGAAGTCGTCCGGGAATGAAGCTGAATTCTGGACCAGTGACGCGATAAAGACGATTGTTTCACATTGCTATTGGATATAGCAGTGGCTATATTAAGCACATGAACACCCTGGCGCCCGATGACCCTTCGGCCCCTGCCCCGGCCAGCCTGGGTGCACTCAATGCCTCGGTGGCGGTACCCGACAAGGGCCACTGGTGGTTCCGCCTGCTGGCGTTCCTCGGCCCGGGCTACATGATCTCGGTCGGCTACATGGACCCTGGCAACTGGGCCACCGACCTGGCCGGCGGCTCACGCTTCGGCTACCTCCTGCTGTCGGTCATCCTCGTGTCCAATCTGATGGCGGTGATCCTGCAGGCGCTCTCGGCGCGGCTGGGTATCGCCACCGGGCTGGACCTGGCCCAGGCCTGTCGCGCGCGCTACCCGAAGCCGGTCAACCTGGCCCTGTGGGCGCTGTGCGAGGCAGCCATCATCGCCTGCGACCTGGCCGAGGTGATCGGCACCGCCATCGCACTGAAGCTGCTGTTCGACCTGCCGCTGCTGTGGGGTGCAGTGATCACCGCGCTGGACACGCTGCTGGTGCTGCTGCTGATGAACCGCGGCTTCCGTGCGCTGGAGGCCTTCGTCATCGCGCTGCTGATGGTGATCTTCGCCTGCTTCGTGGTCCAGATCGCGATGGCCGCGCCGCCTGTCATGGCGGTCCTTGGCGGCTTCATTCCACGCGCACAGGTGGTCACCGATCCGCACGCCCTGTACATCGCGATCGGCATCATCGGCGCCACGGTCATGCCGCACAACCTGTACCTCCACTCGTCCATCGTGCAGACCCGAGCGTACCCGCGTACCGACGAGGGTCGCCGCAGCGCGCTGCGCTGGGCGGTGACCGACAGCACGCTGGCCCTGACGCTGGCGCTGTTCATCAACGCCAGCATCCTGATCCTGGCCGCCGCCGTGTTCCATGCCAACGGCCGCTTCGACGTGGAAGACATCGAGCAGGCCCATCAGCTGCTGGCACCGATGCTGGGCGTGGGTGCCGCGGCGACGCTGTTCGCGGTGGCACTGCTGGCGTCGGGCCTGAATTCCACGGTGACCGCGACGCTGGCCGGGCAGATCGTGATGGAGGGCTTCCTGCGCCTTCGCCTGCCGCCCTGGCTGCGGCGGCTGCTGACCCGGGCGCTGGCGATCATTCCGGTGGTGGTGGTGATCGTGCTGTTCGGCGACCAAGGTGCGGTGAAGCTGCTGGTGCTGAGTCAGGTGGTGCTGTCGATGCAGCTGCCGTTCGCGATCATTCCCCTGGTGCGGATCGTGACCGACAAGGTGACCATGGGCGCACTGGTGGCGCCGCGGTGGCTGGGTACGATCGCCTGGTTGATCGCGCTGGTGATCGTGGCACTGAATGTGAAGCTGCTGGTCGATACCTTCGCCGCCGCCTGACGGCCGAGGGCCGCCACCGGGCCATGCTCGACGCACGCGTGCAGCGCTGTCGAGCCTGGCCCCGCTCTACAGATGCAGGGCGATGGCGGCCTCGATCTGCTGTGGCGACTGGAATCCGGCCAGGCGGATGCGTTCGTTGCCGTCACGGAACAGCGCAAGCGTTGGTGTCTGGCGCAGCCCCAGCTCCCTGAAGAAGGTTTCACCCAGCACTTCCAGCTGCACCCGCAGCAGGGTCATGCCCTGCCCCGCGCCGCTGCTGGCGACACGCTGCAGGGACATCTCCAGCATCCGGCAGCCCGGGCACTGGTCCTTGTGGAAATCCACCAGGACCCGGGGATGTTCGGCCAGCAGCTGCTGGAGCTGCTCAGGCGTGGTGGCGTCGATGATCTGCATCGGTGGTACTCCGGTAATGGGCCAGGACTGCGTCGGTCCAGGCGTCGATGGCGGCGGCGTGGCGTTCGCCGTGCGGCATCTGTTCAATCTCCAGCGGCGGGTAGCTGCTGTGGAAGTAGCGGATCAGGCGGTGCACGGCGCCGCAGTAGTACTCCTGGCCCCACTGTGTCTCGCCGGTGCCGAACACCGCCACCTGTCGCGGCCACTGACCCTGCCCAGCAATGCCGGCCACCCACGCCTTCATCTCCGCCGGTGTGCGCCCGGCGTTGTCGGTCCAGCTGCCCAGCAGCACGAGGTCGGCTTCATCGGCCGCCAGCGGAGCCGGCTGGCGCAGGTCGTCGGCCTCCTGCCAATGCACCGCGTGACCCGCCGCGCGACACCGCTCGGCGATCTGCCTCCCCAGCTCCCGGGTATTGCCACTGAGCGAGGCGACCACGATCAGGATGCCCAGCCCCGGCCCCCGCTCAGAGATCGTCGAAGCCGTTGTCGACGTTGGTCTTCTTGTAACTTGCATTGCGCATCTCGAAGAAGTCGGTCTTGGTTTCGGTGAAGTTGTCGGCGTAGGCCTTGATCCACGGCATCACATTGTCGGTCGTATCGCTGTACAGCCGCTCGATGCCCAGCATGCCGGCCATCTTGTTGGCGCGGTACTTCACGTAGCGCACCATCTCGTCCACATCGATGCCGTCGATGCCATCCAGCACTTCCGACGACCATTGCGTCTCCAGGGTGATGGCATGCTCGAAGGCGCTGTGTACGTAAGCCGTCAGCTCGTTGGTCTGCAGTTCCGGATTCTCGCCGACGATGGCGCGGATCACCTCGCTGATGAACTTGGTATGGGCCAGCTCGTCGCGGTTGATGAAACTGATGATCTTGCCGGTGCCGGTCATGCGGTTCTGCCGCACCAGGTTGTAGAAGTAGGCGAAGCCGGAATAGAAGTTGATGCCCTCCAGGATCGACGACTGGATCAGCGACTTCAGCAGCGTCTCCGCAGTCTTGTCGCGCATGAAGTCGTCGTACGCCTGCATGATCGGCGCGTTGCGGCTGATGATGGTCGGATGCGTGCGGGCCAGTTCGAACACCCGGTTCTGGTTGGGCAGATCGGTGATCGACGCCAGCACATAGCTGTAGCTTTCGTTATGTATCACTTCCTGCTGGCCGATGATCGCCGCATTGGCATGCGCGGCCGGATCGGTGATGTACTCGGCGACGTTGTAGATGAACCGGGTCTGCGGCGAATCGAGCGTGGCCAGCAGGCCGATGATCGAGTCGTAGGCGTTCTTCTCGCGTCCGGACAGTTCACCGTACTGGCGTGCGTCCAGCTTCATGTCCACTTCGTCGGGGATCCAGAAGTTGGTCGACAGTTCCTTGTACGCCCGATAGAACGAGGGGTACGGAATGTCGTTCCAGTTCAGTATGCCGCTGGTGCGGCCGTTGATGATGCCGGTGCTGCGGTTGGGATGGCGTGGTTCAAGGATCTTGATGCGGTCAAGCGGCGTTGCCATGATCGTTCCTGCAGAGGTAGCGCCGGGCCATGCCCGGCGGAATGTAGAGCGGCCGCGCGGTGCGCTCGCCGGGCATGGCCGGCGCTACCGCGGCTGGGGCGCAGCGATCAGCTTGAACACCACTCGCATTCGCTGATGTCGATGTCGTTGGAGCGCACGTAGTAGGTGGTCTTCAGTCCCGCGCGCCATGCGCTCAGGTGCAGCTCCAGCAACGTGCTCGCACGGATGGTGCTGGGCACATACAGGTTGAAGCTGATCGACTGGTCCACATGGCGCTGGCGCCGGGCGTTCTGCCGGACGCTGGCGAACTGGTCCACCTTGTAGGCGCCCTTCTCGTAGTACGGCCAGGTCTCCAGCGACAGCCCCGGGGCCGCGACCGGCCGTCGGAAGTCCTTCTTCTCCTCGTAGTAGAACGCGCTGTAGATGGGATCGATCGAGGCAGTGGAACCGGCGATCTGGGCGGTGCTCATGTTCGGCGCGACCGCCAGCAGCCAGCCATTGCGCAGGCCATGGCGGGCCACCTCACGCGCCAGGCCCTGCCAGGCCGCATCACGGTAATCGCGGTCGCTGAAGTAGCGGCCGGTGTGCCAGTCGCTGCCGGCGAACATCGGATAGTGGCCCTTCTCTTTCGCCAGTTCGGCACTGGCCTGGATGGTCAGGAAGTTGATGCGTTCGTACAGGCGGTCGGCCAGCGCCTCGGCCTCCGGCGATTCCCACGGGATCGCCTGCTGCGCCAGCAGGTGATGCCAGCCGAACGTGCCCAGACCAATGGCCCGGTACTTGCGGTTGGTGATCGTGGCCTGCGGCACCGGCAAGGCATTGAGATCGATCACGTTGTCCAGCATGCGCACCTGGATCGGGATCAACCGTTCCAGCACGTCCTTCGCCAGCAGATCGTCCGGCGCGGTGACCGCCCGTCCGAGATTGATCGAGGACAGGTTGCACACCACGAAATCGCCGGCGCGGCGGGTGGTGACGATCTGGTCGCCGCTGACGATCTCCTGGATCATCCGCGTCGGGCTCATGTTCTGCAGGATCTCCGTGCACAGGTTGCTGGAATAGACCATGCCCGCATGCTTGTTCGGGTTCCTGCGATTGACTTCATCGCGGTAGAACAGGAATGGATTGCCGGTCTCCAGCTGGCTGAGCATGATGCGCTTGAACAGATCGATCGCGCGCACGGTGCGCCGGCTGATGCGCTCGTCGGCCACCAGCTCCGCGTAGCGGTCGCGGAAGCTGCCCGCACCGCGCGTCTCATCGTAGAAGTCCTGCAGGTACCAGCCCTTGGCCTGCTTCACTTCATGCGGGTCGAACAGGTACCAGTCGGCCCGACGCTCGACCGCCTCCATGAACAGATCGGGCACGCAGACCGACGTGAACACATCATGCGCGCGCAGGCGCTGGTCGCCGTTGTTCAGGCGCAGATCGAGGAAGGCCTCGATGTCGCGGTGCCAGATGTCCAGGTATACCGCCACCGCGCCTTTGCGCTGGCCGAGCTGGTCGACCGATACCGCGGTGTTGTTGAGCTGCTTGATCCAGGGCACTACGCCGCCGGACGAGTTGGGCACACCACGGATCGGTGCACCGCTGCTGCGCACGTAGCCCAGGTAGGCGCCGACACCCCCGCCGTGCTTGGACACGCGGGCAATGTCCGTATTGGAGTCATAGATGCCCTGCAGGCTGTCGTCCACTGTATCGATGAAGCAGCTGGACAGCTGTCCACCGACCTTGCCGGCGTTGGCCAGCGTCGGCGTGGCCACCGTCATGTACAGGTTCGACAGCGCCCAGTAGGCCTCGCCGACCAGCTGCATCCGCCGCTCACGCGGCTTCTCCTCCTGCATGAGGTACAGGGCGATGGTCAGCCAGCGCTCCTGCGGCAACTCGTACACCTCGCGGCTGCGGTCGCTGGCCAGGTAGCGCGTCGCCAGCAAATAGAGGCCGTTGTAGGCGAACAGGCGGTCGCGGTCGGGATCGATCATCTCTCCGGCCTGCTGCAGTTCCTCCTTCGAGTAGCAGCGCAGGATGTCATTGCTGTAGACGCCACGGTCGGCCAGGCTCTCCTGCAGGCCTACGTACGAGCCGTACTTCAGGCTGACATCGTAGAAGCGGTTGCGGCTGGCGCGCTTGTACAGGCGGCGCAGGTAGATGCGGGCGGCGAACCGCTCCCAGTCCGGCGCGACCAGGTCCACACGGGATTCCGCCTCGCGGATCAGCAGGTCCACCAGGTCGTCGGCACTGATGCTGGGCTTGCGCTCAACCATCGCCTGTACCACGCGGCGGTAGTCGGCTACGTCCAGCTGCGGGAACTCGGCATGGATGGCGTCGATGCTGCGCTGCAGGCGCCCGGCGTCGAACGGCAGGCGTCGGTTGCCGGCCTCCTTGGTGATCCAGGTCGGCACGCGCTCGCCACCGGCGCGCAGGGCGTCGCCGGCGCCGGCCGGATCGGCCGCGCGGTAGGTGTATTCAGTCATGGTCCTGCGTCTCCAGGCTCGCACGCACGATTGCGCCGATGCCATGGCGGCCCTGCACGCGATACCGGCGCACGGGGCGATCGGGTGAGATGCCAAAGCGCGGAAACACCAGGTCGTCGGCAAGTGCCTGCGCCTGCGGCCGGTATCCGGGCCGTGGGGGCGACCTGAGTCCGCACGAGGGCGGCCGCGTCGACACGGCAAGCCTTCAGGGGCGGGCCGCGGGACGTGTCTTGCATCGTCCGGCGGCGGCGGCTGACCGGGAGTGACGGCCCCAACATAATGGGGATAATGGATATCGTCAACACAAGATGCAGTAAATAGCGCCCTCCGCGACGAACCGTCGCAGGATGCCGTGTTGCGTCTGCGCCGGTTGTCGACGCCGCACGCATCCCCACTTCGATACAACCTCCACTTTCCGCGGAACATCCCTCATGCGCGCTGCCCAGTACTCCTCCTTCGGCGACCCGTCCGACGTCCTTGCCGTCGCCGAGGCCGCCCTGCCTGAACCTGGTCCTGGCGAGGTGCGCATCCGTACCGTGCTCGCCTCCATCCACAACCACGATCTGCTGACCGTGCGCGGCCTGTATGGCTACACGCCGACGCTGCCGGCGATCGGTGGCAGCGAAGCACTGGGCGTGGTCGACGCGGTTGGCGACGGCGTCGACGGCCTTCGGGTCGGTCAGCGTGTCGCTGCCGCCTCGGTGCACGGCACCTGGGCCGAAGCATTCATCGCGCCGGCACGGATGGTGATTCCGATGCCGGAATCGATCCCCGACGAGACCGCTGCGCAGCTGATTGCCATGCCGCTCAGCGCCTTGATGCTGCTGGAATTCCTGCATGTCGAGCCGGGCCAGTGGATCGTGCAGAACACCGCCAATGGCGCGGTCGGCAAGTCGCTGGCGATGCTGGCGCGGGCGCGGGGTGTCCATGTGGCCAACCTGGTGCGCAACGCCGATGCGGTCGCGCAGCTGCAGGCGCTCGGCATCGATCATGTATTCGATACCTCGGTGGACGGCTGGAAGGACCGCGTGCGTGAAGCGACCGGTGAAGCGCAGGCGGCGGCCGGCGTGGACTCCATCGGTGGCGACGCCAGCGGTGACCTGGTCGACCTGCTCGGCCACCACGGCACGCTGGTGTCGTTCGGCGTGATGAGCGGCGAGCCCATGCGCATCCCCGCCGGTGGCCTGATCTACAAGGAGGCCACCGTGAAGGGCTTCTGGGGCAGCAAGGTCAGCCAGGCGATGGCAGTGGACGACAAGCGACGGCTGGTGGGCGAACTGCTGCAGCGTGCGGCGGGGGGTGAACTGACGCTGCCGGTGGAACAGGTGTTCGCACTCGACGATATCGCCGCGGCGGTCAAGGCCGGCGCAGGTTCCGGCCGCAACGGCAAGGTGCTCCTGCGGCCTTGAGGGTCGGACAACGGGGTCAGATCCCTTTCCGTTGGAAAGGGATCTGACCCCTGAGAGGAATGCGCAGCACCTGTCGATAACAGGGCCAGTCACTCGTTAAGAACCTGTGATGTATAACTGAATGCGCTTTCGTCATTGGAAGGCGCAGCTGCGCGCATGCGGTACTGACGGCTCCTCCTCTGTCCGGCGTTGTCGCTTCCATGTACCGCACCACCCTGAACCTGCTTGCCGGCGCCATCGCGCTGGGACTCACCGCCGGCGCTGCCGGCGCTGCTGAAACTGCCGCTACCGGCAAGGACAGCACCACGCTCGGCACCGTGCTGGTGACCGGATCCAACATCAAGCGCAGCGACACCGCCGGCCCCAACCCGGTGCAGATCGTCAGCCGTGAACAGATCGAACAGACCGGTCGCAGCACGTTGACCGATGTGCTGCGCAACCTGTCGGCCAATGCCGGCAACAGCTTCGACGAGCAGTACACCGGCAGCTTCGCGGCGGGCTCGGCGTCGATCGGCCTGCGCGGGCTGTCGCCGAAGAACACCCTGGTGCTGGTCAACGGCTATCGCGTGGCCAACTTCGGTTTCGCCCTCAATACCCAGGACACCTTCGTCGATCTCAATGCGCTGCCGATCAGCGCGGTCGAGCGCATTGAAGTGCTGAAGGACGGCGCCTCGGCGGTGTATGGCTCCGATGCCATCGCCGGTGTCATCAACATCATCCTGCGCAGGAACTTCCAGGGCGTAGAGGTGGGCGGCGGCTTCGGTACGGCCACCCAGGGCGGCCTCGACGAACGCAAGGCCAATCTGCTGGCCGGTTTCGGTGACCTCGAACAGCAGGGCTGGAACGTGCTGTTCGGGCTGGACCTGCTCAAGCGCGATCGGCTCGACGCCGACCAGCGCGCCTATACCCGCAGCGGCGATTTCCGCGACAAGCCCGGTGGTCGCCTGGCCGGCTGGTCCACTGCCGGTGGCAACTGGCTGTCGAACCCGCGGGCGCCGCAGCCATTCGCGCCGTGCCCCGAGGGCAGCCAGTTGCGGCCCTACAGCGACTTCGGCAGCAGCCTGCCCGGCCAGGCCTGCGCGTTCAACGCGCAGCCGTTCAAGACCCTGCAGCCCGGTGCCGAACGCCTGCAGGCATCGCTGAGCGCCACCTACCGCTTCAGCGACAACGTCGAAGCCTTCGCCGACGTGCTCTACAGCCACAACAAGGCCGACCAGATCTTCAGCGCGCCACTGACCGTCGGCCCGGGCCTGCGCGCCTACAACCCCGCCACCGGCACCCTGCTCGACATTCCGGCAGTGCTGCCGGTCGGGCATCCGAACAACCCGGGCAGCGCTCCCCTGCCCTTCGAGTACACGTTCTTCGGTCTCGGCCCGCGCCTGAAGGACAACACGCAGGTGTTCTACCGTGCGTTGGCCGGCGTGCGTGGTCAGGGCGAGCGCTGGGACTGGGAACTCGCCGCGCTGACCTCGCAGAGCGAGCAGCGCGAGTACGTGGACAACTTCATCAACCGCTACGCGTTCGAGCAGATCCTGCGCGATGGCAGCTACAACTTCCTCGACCCGGCCAGCACGCCGGCCGCGCTTGACGCGCTGCGCCTGCAGACCAAGCGCCCGGGCTGGTACCAGCTGCACTCTCTGAACCTCAAGGCATCGACGTCGCTGTGGGAGCTGCCGGCCGGCGCGGTCGGCTTCGCCTGGGGCGCGGAGTTCCGCAAGGAATCGCTGGATGCACGGACCAGTGCGCAGGTGCTGTCCGGAACGGAGCTGCGGCCGGCGATCAACGTGGTCAATGGCGAGCGGCAGGTCAGCGCCGCCTACGCCGAGTTCAGCGTACCGTTGCATCGCACATTGGAACTGCAGGTCGCCGGACGCGGCGACCGCTACGACGACTTCGGCAAGGCGTTCTCGCCGAAGTTCGCGCTGCGCTGGCAGCCGCTGGACAGCCTGCTGCTGCGCGGTTCGTTCTCGCGCGGTTTCCGCGCTCCCTCGCTGCCGGAAATCGCACCCGGGCAGACGGTCAGCTACGGATCGGTGATCGACCCGCTCGACCCGTTGCAGCCCGGTGGCAGCCGCGGTGTCACCAACATCCGCACCGGCAATCCCGACCTGAAGGCCGAGCGCTCGCGCAATCTCAACGTTGGCGCGGTGTGGTCGCCGGACGCTGACAGCAGCATCGGCCTGGACTGGTACCGCATCGAGCAGGACAACCTGGTCAAGCCCGACAGCGCACAGTTCATCGTCGACAATCCCGCCCTGTTCCCGGGCCGGGTCCAGCGCGATGCGCAGGGCCGCATCCAGTTCATCACCAACCAGTATGCCAACCAGGGGGAGCTGACCACGTCCGGTCTCGACCTGGAGGCCAGCCGCACCTTCCGCACCGACGGCTGGGGCAACCTCACCCTCGCCGGCAGCTGGACCCATCTGCTCAGCTTCAAGCAGCCCCTGGTAGCCGGTCAGGCGCCCTATGACGGCGCGGGCAACAACCGCCACGGCGCGCTGCCGCGCACCCGTGGCACCACGTCACTGAACTGGGCGGTGGGCGACTGGAACAGCACGCTGAGCCTGCAATATGTCAGCGGCTACGACCAGCGGGTAGCGACGGCCACCAGCAACCCGGGCCTGCGTGATCGCGTCAAGCCCTATCACCAGCTGGACCTGTACGTGGCGTACGAGGGCCTGGCCAACACCACGCTTTCGCTGTCCGTGTTGAACCTGACCGACCGGGACCCGCCGTTCGACCCCGCGGGCGGCTCCAACGGCTTCGACATCAGCCAGTACAACCTGCGCGGCCAGTTCGTCACGGTGGGGGCACGCTACCGGTTCTGATGCGGAAACTGCACATGTAGCGCCGAGCCCATGCCCGGCTGCTCTACCGGCTTGATGGAGCCGAGCGTGGGCTCGGCTCCACGGAGTGTGCGGACCAACGGTCCGCATCCATCGCAGCGGTCGTGCATCACCGGCTCAGGTGCAGGAACTGCAGGTGCCGCTCGTACTGGCTGATGATGTCGTTGATGATCTGCTTGCGGCTGTATCCGACCAGGTCGTAATCCTGGCTGCCTTCGAACAGATGCACTTCGGCGCGGTAGTAGCGCTGGTTGCGCAGCTGCTGGGCGGCGAACGACGGCGTCAGGTAGCCGCGGAGGATCACCCGATACAGGAAGTCCTGCTGCTCGCCATGGTTGACCGAAAGTTCCATGTCGCCGGCTTCGATGCGGGTATGTACGTCCCAGCCCTGTTCGCGCAGCTGCTCGGCCACGGCTTCCATCGCCGGTTTCACCGTGTCATCCATGAAGCGGTAGACCTGGTCGCGCACCGGGAAGTGCATGGCCTGCGCAAGCCGCTGGCGCCAGCCCTGGTGGTGGCGATCGTCGCCGATCAGCGGCGATGGCCGGTACTGCAGCGCGCGCTTGCGGTGCGATTCGTCACTGAAGGCTCGGGTGAGGCCCCACATCATCAGCAGCAGCACCGCCGAGAATGGCAGTGACGCCAGCACCACCGCCGACTTCAACGCATCGATGCTGCCCGCCAGCAGCAGGCCTGCGGTGAGCACGGCGATCACCGTGCCCCAGAACACGCGCAGCCAGCGCGGGCCATCGTCTTCCGGAGCGCCGCCGTGCGACGACAGCGTGGACAGCACCACCGCGCCCGAATCGGCCGATGTCACGAAAAAGATGAAGCTGACCAGCACGGTCACCGCGATCACCGTGCGGCTCCACGGATAACCATCAAGCAATGCGTACAGCACGGTCGGTGGGTCATCCACGGCCAGCTGTGCCAGCTGCTGCTGGCCATGGTGCAGCACCTGGTCCAGCGCGCTGTTGCCGAAGATCGACAGCCAGGCCAGGGTGAAGCCGAGCGGAATCAGCAGCACGCCGAACACGAATTCGCGGATGGTACGTCCGCGCGAGATGCGGGCGATGAACAGGCCGACGAACGGCGCCCAGCCGATCCACCAGGCCCAGTAGAACACCGTCCAGCCGCCCAACCATGCCGGCCGTCCGCCATAGGCGTACACGTCAAAGCTCTTGCCGACCACGCTGCCCAGATAGTCGCCCAGATTCTGCATCAACGTGCCGAACAGGTACTGGGTGGGCCCGGCGAACAGCATGAACAGCACCAGCGCGATCGCCAGCAGCATGTTGATGTTGGCCATCCAGCGGACCCCCTTCTCCACGCCGGACACTGCCACGGCCACCGCCGCCCCCATCATGCTGGCGACCAGGGCGATCTGCACGAAGTTCGAGTGCGGGATGTCGAACAGGTGCGACAGTCCGGCGTTGAGGTGCAGGACACCGAAGCCCATGTCGGCGCCGATGCCGAACACGGTGGCGACGATGCCCAGCGCATCCACGGTGTAGCCGATCGGGCCGTTGATGCGCTTGCCGATCAGCGGATACAGCGCCGAGCGCAGCGCCAACGGCAGGTTGTGGCGATAGGCGAAGTAGGCCATGGCCATCGCCGCCAGCGCAAACACGCCCCAGCCATGCAGGCCCCAGTGCAGGAACAGCAGCTGCATGGCCTGGCGCGCGCCGGCCTCGCCGGCGGCGGGATCGCCCTGCGGCGGCTGCAGGTAATGGGTCAGCGGCTCGGAGACACAGAAGAAGAACAGGGTGATGCTGATGCCCGCGGCGAACAGCATGCCCGCCCAGGAGAGATAGCTGAACTCGGGCTCGTCATGGTCGGCACCGAGCTTGATGCCACCGTACTTGGACAGCGCCACGCCGACCACGAACAGCAGATAGAGGGTCATCGCCAGCAGGTAATACCAGCCGACGTTGAGCGCAGCCCAGTCCTGTGCGCTGAGCAGCAGGCGACCGGCACCGATCGGATAGAGGCTGACGAACAGCGCGAACGCCACGACGACGATCGCCGCGAAGGCGAACACAGGCCGCAGGGTGCGCACCGGGGATTGTTGCGGCTCCAGGGCTTCCATGGGGCGGCGTTCTCCGGTCGATCAAAGAGTGAGCCGGCGGATTCTGGCTGAACGGCGGTGGACGCAGGATGAAGTGCTGTCGCGCGATGACAGCACAGGGACAGCACGCGCGTGGTATCACGCGCGCGCCGCGAAGTTCAGCGCATCACGTGCACGGCGCACAACTTGTTGCCGTCGGGATCGCGCAGGTAGGCCAGGTACAGCTGCCGCCCGGCCTTGTGGCGTACGCCCGGCGGATCTTCGATGGCGCTGCCGCCGTGGGCGATGCCTGCGTCCTGCCAGGCGTGCACTGCCTGCGGAGTCTCCAGCGCGAAACCAATCGTGCCGCCATTGGCGTGGCACGCCGGCTGGCCATCGATGGGCGGGGTCACGATGAACATCCGCCCGTCCTTGATGTAGACCAGTTTTCCATCTTCATCGGTCATGCCCGGTCGGCCGCCGATGGCTGCGAACAGTGCGTCGTAGAAGCGGCGCGAGACCGCAAGATCATTGGAACCGACGGTGATGTGGCTGAACATGGCGGCACTCCGTTGCGGAAAAACCGCAGTGTCGGACAGCGCGCTCCGGTCTGCAATCGTCGCCGCTCATGCGGTACTGAGCAGAAGCACCGCCCCCGTCACCAGTGCAATGCCGATCCAGCCGATGGGCCGCAGGCGATTGCCGAACAGCAGGCGCCCGCAGGCAGCGGTGCCGATCACGCCGATGGCACCCCACAGCGCATAGGCCGTGGCCAGGTCCAGGTGGCGTACTGCCTGGCCCAGCAGCGCGAAGGCGATCCAGACCATGACGACGGCAGCGACACCCCATTGCCAGCGGCGGAAGCCTTCGGACTTGGCCACCATCATGTTTGCCGCGACGTCGATCAGTGCGGAACAGATCACGAAGAACAGTGCCGTTGTGTTCATCAGTGCGCCTCCCCAAGGGTGACGCAGACAATGCCGGCCACTGCCAGCAGCAGGCCGGCCAGCTGCTGCATCGACAGGCTCTCGCCGAACACCACGATGCCGACCAGGGTCAGCAGGGTCAGCCCCAGCCCCTCCCACACCGCGTACGCAACGCCGACCGCGATGCGCCGCACCGACAGTGCCAGGAAGTAATAGGACAACGCCAGCGCCCCGGCCATCACCAGGTAGCCGGTCCAGCCACCGGCGCGGGCGGCATGGGCCATGAAGGACGTGCCGACCACTTCGGCGACGATCGCCACGGTCAGGCAAGCCCAGGCAATCAAGGGGCCTGGGGCGGGAACACGACGGGTCATTGGGAAACTCCAGCAGGATTCACAGCGTCCGCTGACAGGGGCGATGGCGCCCAGTATCATCGCCCTTTACGATGGCTCCAAAGTGGAACCCATCGACATGAGCGATGGATCGATGCCCTACTCTCCTGAATCCCTGCAGGCGTTCGTCGAGGCTGCCGCACTGGGCTCCTTCTCGGCTGCCGCGCGGCGCCTGCGCAAGACGCAATCGACGGTCAGCACCGCCATCGCCCATCTGGAAGCCGATCTGGGCGTATCCCTGTTCGACCGCAGCGGGCGCTATCCGCAGCTTACCGACCCGGGGCGGCAGGTGCTGGGCCATGCCCAGGAAATCCTGGCTGCCGATGCGCGCCTGCGGCAGCTGAGCGTGCGCCTGGCTGCGCCTGTCGAACCCCGGCTGACGGTGGTGTTCTCCGATGTTTACCAGTTGGACCCGGCGCAACAGCTACTGCAGCGTTTCGCCGAAGCCTTTCCCGAAATCGAACTGGAGTGGCTCGACGCTGAAGGACACGATGTGCTGGAGCTGGTCAGCAGCGGCCGCGCCGGACTGGGGCTGCTGCCCCGCCAGGAGCGCTATCCGGATGCAGTGATTGCACGGCCGCTGGCCCATCACAGCGAGCTGGCGGTGTATGTCGCGCATGGACACGCACTGGCCGCGGCCGGTGCGCGCGCCGCCGCGCAGCTTGCCCGCCATCGGCAGATACGCTTGAGCGCACAGGTCGATCACGCGCGCGCCGTCGCCGGTCCGGCCTGGACCGCATCGGACTATTTGATGGTGATGGAAATGGCCGAGGAAGGCATCGGCTGGGCCGAACTTCCGAGAGCGCTGGTGCAGCGCTACGACCGCGGACACCTGGTGGAACTGGTCCTGCCCGGTTGGCCGCGGCGCATCCACAGCGACCTGGTGTGGCGGCGCGACACACCGCCCGGGCCGGCCGCGCTGTGGTGGGCCGACGCGCTGCGGTAGCGCCGGGCCGTATCGGCCCGGGACGTATCAAGGTTGTTGCAATCGCAGCCGCGCATGGGCTCGGCACTCCCCCTCAGCGATGCGCCAGTGCGTAGTCCAGCGCAGAGCAGACCGCGGCCACCTGCGCATCGTTGCACTGCTGCGGCGTGGCGCGCGGGCTGTCCGGGTAGACTTCGGTGGTGGTGGTGTACGGCGCACCGGTGATGCCGGCACAGAGGGCCAGTTCCACCAGCGGGTACTCGATCACGCCATGGGCCACCACCGGAGAACCGATGATCTCGCCCTTGTCGTCGGCCGGTGCAATGTGGGTCACCTTTTCCACCGCCGCGATCACGGCCTGCTGGAACGCCGGCTGCGGATTGGCGCTGTCGTCCACCAGGTAGAAGCCATCAGGAATCAGGCCCGGTTCGAACGGCTTGCCGTCGCGCGCCGCCAGCGCAGGGCGGAACTCGCTTTCATCGCTGTCGGTGGTCTCATGCAGATCGATGTGCAGCGCGAACTGGCCCTTGAGGGGTTCGATCAGCTCGATCAGCGCGGTTGATTCGCGAGCCGGACCACCGGCACGGAAGTTGCGGTTCGGATCGATCGCGTCGAAGTTCCAGCGGTTGATGCGCTCGAAGCCCCACGGGTTGACGCACGGTGCCACCAGCAGGTTGGCCTTGCCCGCGTAATCGGCCGCGTGCTTTTCAAGGAACTCCAGGGCACCCATCACGCCACTGGTTTCGTAGCCGTGCACGCCGCCGGTGACCAGCGCCGCCGGCAGCGCCGGGTTCCAGTCGCGGCTGCGCAGGGCGAACAGGGTATAGGTCTCTCCCGCGTAGTCGAGCTGGCCGTAGGCCACCTTGTCGAAGCGCGCTGCCAGTGCCTCGATGCGCGGCAGTACTTCCTCGTCGTAGCGGCGCAGGCGCTGCTGGCGCGCACGCCACTGCTCCCGTTCCGCCGCTCCCCACGGCTGGCCAGGGGTTCCGACGGGATAGAAGACAGCTGCAGGCATGACGGATCTCGGTGAGTCAGGAGGCAATCATTCACTTTACCACCCGACCCCGGAGGCCATCGGCCTTCGATTCCATTCACGAATGGAATCAGCAATAATTCTCATTTACCACCTTCCCTGCGCCGTCCAGATGCCCCTCCACACCCCGAAACCGGCCCAGCTGCCCTTGGTGGCAGCCCTCGCCCTGTGCCTGATGCCCCTTGCTTCCGCCCTCGCCCAGGACGCGCCGACCACGCTCGACAGCATCCAGGTCTCCGGCAGTTGGCTGGGCACCGGCCTGCATGACAGCGTCAAGAGCTTCGCCGGGGCACGTACGGTGGTCGATCGCCAGCGCATCGAGGCCAGTGGCGCGGCCAGCATCGGCGACGCCATGCGCCGCATCCCCGGCGTGCAGATCACCGACAACTCCGGCACCGCCGGCAGTTCGGTGTCGCTGAACATCGGCGTGCGCGGCCTCACCGGCCGCTACTCACCCCGCTCGACGGTGCTGCTGGATGGCGTGCCGCTGGCCGTCGCACCCTACGGCCAGCCCCAGCTGTCGTTCGCGCCGGCCAGCCTGTCCAACATCGAATCGATCGACGTCGTGCGTGGCGGCGGAGCCGTGCGTTACGGGCCGCAGAACGTGGGCGGCATCATCAACTTCAGCACCCGCGCCATTCCGCAGCAGAGCGGCCTGCACGGCGAGGTCGGGATCCGCTACAACGCCCATGACCATGGCGGCGGCGACAGCACCCAGTACAACACCTTCCTCGGCGGCACCAGCGACAACGGCCTGGGCGTCGCCCTGCTCTATTCCGGCCAGGACGGTCGCGGCTGGCGCGAAGGCAGCGACGACCGTTTCAACGATCTGGCACTGAAGTTCGCCTACGCCATCGACGACCAGCAGACGCTGCGTGCCAAGCTGTCCTACTACGACGTCCGCTCGCTGACGCCAGGCGGCCTGACCCGCGCGCAGTACGAGGCGGATCCGTTCCAGAACACGCGTCCCGATGACTTCTGGAAGGGCCACCGCACGGGCATCGATCTGGGCTACACCCACACGTTGTCCGACACCAGCGAGTTCGAGGTACTGGCCTATTACAACGAGAGCACCCGTGCCAGCTCGCTGATCAACGCTGCCAACACCCAGGTGAGCGTGCAGCCGCGCGACTACCGCGTGCTCGGCATCGAACCGCGCTACACCCAGCGCCTGCACTGGGGGGCAAGCGTGCACGACGTCACCGCGGGCTACCGCTTCCTGCGCGAGCGCGGCAACGACCGCAGCTACACGGTGACCCGCCGCACCGGCGCCGCAAGCCCCATCAACCGCTTCGACAATGCCACCGACGCCCACGCCTTCTATCTCGACGACCGCATCGCCATCGGCCAGTGGCGGATCACGCCGGGGGTGCGCATGGAATGGATCGACATGGACCGCCGCCAGGCCGATGGCGGCACCACCTTCAACAGCCGCAACGACAAAGCCCTGCCCTCGCTCAACGTCGCCTACCTGTTGACCCCGCAGCTGACCGTGTTCGGCAACTACACCACCTCGTTCGGGCCCGTGCAGAACATCCAGCTGAACTCGCAGACCGCCAGCAATCCGCTGAATCCGGAGGTGGCCAGGACCACCGAGCTGGGCGCCCGCTGGCAGGACGGCGCACTGCGCGCCGAGGTCACGGTGTTCAGGATGCGCTTCGACAACCAGATCCTGCAGGTGCCGGGAATCACTCCTCCCACCTTCCAGAACATCGGTGCGACCGACCACAAGGGTGTGGAAAGCGCGCTCGAATACCGCTTCGCCGAAGACAGCGTGCTGGCCGGACTGGAGCTGTACGCCAACTACACCTGGACCAAGGCGATCCAGCAGTCCGGTGACAACCGCGGCCGGGACGTGCCCTTCTACTCGCGCGACACCGACAGCATCGGCGCCCGCTATGCGCTGTCGGCCTGGACCTTCAATGTCTCCAGCACGCACCAGAGCGGCCAGTTCTCCGACGCTGCCAACACCTGGCAGGAAAGCGCCGATGCACGCGTGGGCCGCGTGCCGGGGGTGCGGCTGTGGAATGCGCAGGTGGCCTGGCAGGTTCCGGGACTGGGCGACAGCGAGATCACGGCCGGCGTGAACAACCTGGCCGACAAGCGCTGGTACACCCGCAATGTCGACGGCAATGCCGGGCGCATGGTGGCCGCGCCACGCACCTTCTACCTGCAGGGACGCTACCGCTTCTGATGCGGTAAATACCCGATGCGGTGACGGCGGCGATCACGATGGCGGCGTATCATGCCGCCACCATGGCCTCCACGGTTCCACCATCGCGCCTGCATCTGGCCTTCCAGGGCCTGCGCCTGCGCCTGCGTGGCAGTGACCTGTGGTTCATCGCACTGGCGTTGCTGGTCGGCCTGATTGCCGGTGGCCTGACGCTGCTGCAGTCGGACATCGCGCGCGGGCTGCAGAGTGCGCTGTACGGGCTGGAACCCGGCATGCGCCTCAGCTCCCTGCCCACGCTCAGCTGGACCGCCCTGCTGGTGCTGCCGCTGGGCGGCCTGCTGGTCGGGCTGGTCAGCCTGGCGGCCGCGCGGCGCAAGCGCCCGCTGCTCGACGCGGTCGAGGCCAATGCCCTGCATGGCGGTCGCATGTCGATGCGCGACAATCTGATCGTGCTCACCCAGACCCTGCTGTCGAACGGCTGCGGTGCGTCCGTCGGTCTTGAGGCTTCGTATACCCAGATGGGTGCGGGCAGCGCTCGCAGCTGGGCCGTGTCATGCGCCTGCGCCGCAATGATGTGCGCATCCTGGTCGGTGCCGGTGCCGCCGGCGCCATCGCCGCGGCCTTCGGGGCTCCGCTGGCCGGCGCCTTCTACGCGTTCGAGATCGTCATCGGCGCCTACACGCCCGCCGCTCTCGCGCCTGTGGCCCTGGCCGCACTGGCGGGTGCATTCGTCGCCGACCAGGCCGGCATCGAGGCGTACCTGCTTCCCGCAGCCTCGACCATCGATGTGCGCGCCGCCGACTACGCGATCTACGGCCTGCTCGGTTGCTGCTGCGCCATGGTGGGGATCGGCGTGATGCGACTGATCGCCTCCATCGAAGGCGCGGTCAAGCGCAGTCCACTGCCCCTGTGGGGGCGCCCGGTGGTCGGCGGCCTCCTGCTGATTCCACTGGCCATGGCCAGCCCGCAGGTGCTTTCCTCCGGTCACGGTGCGCTGCACCTGGACCTGACCACGCAGCTGCCACTGATCTGGATCGGCGGCCTGCTCGCCCTGAAGCTTCTGGCCTCGGGCATTTCGCTGGGCTTCGGCTTCCGCGGTGGTCTGTTCTTTGCGTCGCTGTTCATGGGCACCCTGGTCGGCACCCTGTTTGCCGGCCTGCTGGCGATGGCCACTGGCGTGCCGGTGATTGATGCCACGTCCGCGGCGCTTGCGGGCATGGCCGCGTTGGCCGCCGCGGTGGTCGGCGCGCCGATGACCATGGCCATGCTGGTGCTGGAAGGCACCCACGACTTCCTGCTGACCAGCGTGGTGATGAGCGCGGTACTGGTCTCCAGCACGCTGGTCCGCCAGTGGTTCGGTTACTCGTTCTCGACGTGGCGCATGCATCTGCGCGGCGAAACCATCCGCAGCGCACGCGACGTCGGCTGGATCCACACCCTCAACGCCGGGCGGATGATGCGCAAGGGCGTTGCCACCACTCCGGCCGGGCTGGATGCTGGTGCATTCCGCCAGCGTTTTCCGCTGGGCTCCGGCAGTCGCGTGGTCGTGATCGACAGTGAAGGCCACTACGCCGGCATTGTGCAGATTCCGCGCGTCTACGCCGACGGCGTGAAGCCCGAGACACCCGTTGGCGATCTGGCCGAGAACCGCGAGGTGTCACTGTTGCCGGGCGCGGATGTGGTCAGCGTGATGCAGTGCTTCGACCGGACGCAGGCCGACGAACTGGCCGTGGTTGCCGCCGATGGCCAGCTGCTGGGCATTGTTTCCGAGGCCTTCGTGCGCAGGCGCTACGCCGAGGAGCTGGACAAGCGCCAGCGCGAACTGATGGGCGAGCGCGTCGAAGACGCCGATTGATCGCCCGCCCCGCTGCTACAGCGCTTCGCCGGCATCGGCCAGCCGCGACTCGATCAACGCGTACCATTGCTCCAGCATGTCGATCAGCATGTCCAGCTCTGCATCGGCACGCTGTGCCCGGCCGCTGCGCAGGCAGGCCTGGGTTTCCTGCAGCTGGGCCAGGAACCCGGCCACGGTATCGGCCTGCAGGATCAGGCCCGGCAGGCGCCGCCCGGGGATGCGCACGACCGCATGATTGCCGAGCTGGCCATACACGCTGAGGGTGGTTTCCGTCTTCATGGACAGAGGCAGGAATTGGGCGTTCATCGCGTGCACCGTATGAAAACCTGAGCCACCGGCAGGGGTGGACGACAGGGGAGACGTGGCCACGTCCTGCCGGTGGTCAGGGGGGACTCGGGATGCCGGGGCATGGCCACGGCGCGGGAGACTTCAGCGCGGGTGCGCGACCCCGACGATCTGCACCCGGCGATTCGGCGCAAGGCACGCGATCAGTTCGCGACGGTTGCGCTGTGCGCACTGCACGATCGGTTCAGCCGCGCCGCGCCCTTCGGCACTGATGCTGCCGGGCGGCACCCCGCCCTGCACCAGGGCCGCGCGCACCGCTTCGGCCCGCCTCTGCGAGAGTTGCTGGTTGTAGCTGGCCGCACCGATACGGTCGGTGTAGCCGACGACCTGGATCGACTGCACCTTGCTGGCCTCGCGGACCTGCGCCAGGATGCCCTGCACCGCCTGCTGGCCTTCGGCGCTGAGTACCGCGCTGTCGAAACCGAACAGTGCATCGGCGGCCAGGCGCAACGGCTGTTCGGGCAGTGGCGCGGGTGCCGGCGGCGGCGGCGGTGGCCGCGGCGGGTCCAGCACGGCGGCGCAGGATTCGGGCTTCCAGTAGCCAGCCTGGGCGATGCCCTTGTTGTCGAAGCGCACCTGGAACTGGCAGGTGAAGTACTCGGCGCCCTGTGCGGTGCGGAAGTTGAACAGGTAGTTCCACTCGCGCACGCCCCACATGCCTTCGTTGAAGTGCGGCGTACCCAGCAGGCTGTACAGCTGCCGCTTGCTCATCCCGGGCGCGAAGCGGCGCAGGTCGGCGATGTCGGGATAGGTACCCTCCTTCAGCGACGCCTTGGAGACTTCCGGGAAGGCCACTGCAGGGGCCTCCGCCGGACCCTCACCGGCGGGCGCGTGGCTGCGGCAGGCGGCCAGCAGGCCGGCGGCGAGGATCAGGCCCAGCGACACGGCGATGCGGCCGGCGCGGGCGATGCGATGCTGATTCATGTCATTCCCCCTGTAGACGTTTGCGCGGCAGCCGGGCCGCGATTGCGGCCCGGCTACGGCGGTTACCACTGGATGCCGGCACCGACGGCCACACCGGCCTCGCCACGGCTGTTGGTAGAGCCGCTGAACTTGTAGATCCAGCGGCCTCCTTCCGAGACACCGGACAGGCCCACCGCCACGCCCGATTCGCCGTTGTAGCTGCCGGCGGCGAACGAGGCCATGCTGCGACCCGCTTCGCTCGGCTGCGGCAGCGAGGCCGTGGCCATGGCCGAAGCGATGCCGGCCGAAGCGCGGTTGTCGGTCCTGCGCAGGTCGCGCTCGAAGCCGCCCATGCGCTCGTCGGTATAGGCCTTCGACCAGTCCAGGGTCTGCGCCATGCCGGACTTCAGCTGGTCGACATTGACCGCGTCGGTGCCTGCCGTACCGGCGGCAACGTTGCGGACCGTCGTCGGGCCGCTGGTGCTGCTGCCGAGAGTGACACTGTTGAAGTTGGTGGCTCCGTTGACGGTGGTGTCGTAGCGGATGGTGCCCTGCTGCGAGGCCTGCAGCTGCCGCACGTTGACCGCATCGGTGGCCTGGGTGCCGTCTGCCACATTGACCACCTGCCGTTCGGCGCCGCTGGCCCCAACCGAAACCGTGTTGGCACGGTTGGCCACCGACCCTGCGCCCAGGGCCACCGAGTTGTCGGCCTGTGCCTGCGAGCCGTTGCCCAGGGCCGTCGAGTTGGCACCGGCGGCCGTCGATCCTGCACCACCGGCTGCGGAATTGGCGCCCGTCGCGGCCGGATCGGCCAGGTTGTTGCTGTTGTTGGCGCGGAAGCTGCCGGCGACGTTGGTGATGTTCTGGATCTTCTGGTCGGTGTAGGCCTTGGACTGATCGATGGCATAGTTCACGCCATTCTTCAGCTGGCCGACATTCGTCGCGTCGTGATCGTCCGAGCCGTCGGCAACGTGGGTGATCTTGCGTTCACTGCCGCTGCTGCCGACCGACACTTCGCCTGCCGAATTGCTGGCACCCGTCTGACCATAGGCACCGGTATAGCCGCTCTGCGCGCCGACGCTGGCCACCGAGCCGGCACCCAGTGCCACGCTGTTGTCCGCGCTGGCGTTGGCACCGTTGCCGACTGCCACGGCCGAAGCACCTGCCGCACTGGCCTGCGGACCCACCGCCAGCGCCTCCGCACCTGCCGCAGCGGCCGCCGCGGCGCTGGAGTTCACTGCCAGGTACGGGCTGCCGCCACCGTTGGTGATGCGCTGGTTGAGCACCCTCAGCGAACCGTCCACCGCGGAGAACGCCGCGGTGACGTTGCTGTAGTCGTTGGCGGTCAGGGTGCCGTCGGTGGCGATGCTGGAGATGCTGAACGACGGCGCGGTCCACAGATTGGTGGTGCCGTCGAAGGCCGTGCTGCCACCGAAGTAGCTGGCGATGGTCGAGTTCGTGCTGAACAGCTGGTCGCCGGTGATGGCGTCGCTGCTGCCTGCAAGGATGCTGCCGGCCGCCACGTTGGTCACCTTCACCGCACCCGTGCCGGTACCGCTCAGGGTGACCGTGTTGACGACGTTGCCACTGCCATCGACATCGTACTTCACCGCGCGCTTGTCGATATCGTCGGTCTGGTCGGCGACATTGGCCAGCGAATTGCTGACCGCGTCGAAGGCGGTGCCGACGTCGTTGTAGCTGCCCTGGCTGATGGTGCCATTGGCGGCGATATTGTTGATCGTGTAGGTCGGCGCGGTCAGCACACCGGCCGCATTGACCGCCGCGCCACCCCCGAGATGGGTGGCGACAGCCTGGTTGGCAGCGAACAGCTGGGCACCATTGATGGCTTCGGTGCTCGTGGCGCTCACTTGGCCCGGGCCGAGGTTGCGCAGCGTGGTCGCCGTGCCGCCCTGACCCAGCGTGGCGCTGGCGTAGTTGACGCTGCCATCGCCATTGAGGTCGTAGCGCAGCGCGCCTTCCTCCGAGGCCTGCAGCTGGCCCAGGTTCACCGCATCGGTGGCAGCCGTACCGGCGGCCAGATTCGTCACCTGGCGTTCGGCACCCGCGGCACCGATCGACACGCTGTTGGCACGGTCAGCCAGGCTGCCGGCACCTACCGCGATCGCGTTGGCCGCCGTGGCGCGGGCGTTGGTACCGACCGCGATGGAGTCGGCACCGGTGGCCACCGCCTCCACGCCCGTGGAGTTCACCCGCAGGTACTTGGTGCCGCCGTTGCGGATATCGTTGATCTGCGTGTTGAGATTGACCAGCGAGCCGTCGACGGCGTCGAAGGCATCGGTCGCATTGTTGTACAGGCCCTGCGCGATGGCGCCGTCGGTGGAGATCGTGCTGATCTCGAACAGCGGCGCGGTGAAGGCGCCACTGACCGGATCGAAGGCGGTGATGCCACCGAAGAAGCCGGCGATGGCGGCGTTGGTGGTGGCCAGCTGGCCGCCGTTGACGGCTTCCAGGCTGCCGGCGGTCACCGCACCCGCGGCGAGGTTGCCGATGGTGGTGGTACCGGTGCCGTTGCCGAGCGTGACGCGGCGATAGTCCGGATTGCCTGCGCCATCGACGTCGTACATCACCGCGCCGGCCGAAACATCATCGATCAGGCTGATCGCGCCCTTCAACTGGGCGACGTTGACCGCATCGGTATTGGCGCTACCCGCAGCCAGGTTGGTGATCTGGCGCTCGCCACCGTTGGCGGTACCCACCGAAACTTCACCGGCAGAGACCTGGGCGGCGGTCAGGCCATAGGCGCTGTAGCTGGCCTGTGCGCCGCGCAGCGCAGCGGAACGGTAGCCCAGCGCCACCGAGTTGGCCTGGTTGGAGGTCGCCTCCGCACCCAGCAGGGTCTGGCCGTTGGCAGTACCCACCGCGCTGTCGCCGACAATCACCGAGTGGCCCATGCGCGCGGCGTAGTCCGCAGTCGGCACGCCGGTTGGATTGGTAGGATCATTGGGACCGGCTCCCGGGAACGCCACGTTGGCATCCACCTTCGGCAGCTCATGGCGGGCATTGGCGCCGATCACCACTTCCTTGGAGCCGTTGGCGAAGGCACCGTCACCCATCAGCACCTGGTAATCCTGTGCGGCGTTGACCGCCCAGCAGGAGATGTCGGCCAACGCGATATCCAGGCACTTGGCGGCCCATGCCGGCGAATCCGTCGGCAGCAGCAGGCCCAGCAGGCCACCGGGGTTGCCGTTGTTGATGTTGTAGATGTAACTGTCGGAGGTGACGCCACCGATCAGGGTCAGGTGCGAGCTGCCACCGGTCACCGCGCCGCCCAGGCCATTGAGGGTGCTGCCGACCGGTGACAGGTTCACGACCGGCAGGCCGAGCACGTTGACCGTGGAGTAGGCCTGCATCACGTTCGCGTTGCTGAGCTTGAGATTGCCGTTGTGCAGATAGCCGTCACCGCCGAACAGGCTGCTGGTCGTCGGGCCGATCAGCTGGCCGACGTTGCCGACCAGGCCACCGGTACCGATGATGAGTCCCGCATTCGGATCAGCCGGAGCGGGTGCCTTCGGGCTGTCCGGCGGAATCGCCGAGGGCTGGGTCAGGCCCAGGCCACCCAGCGTGCCGCCCACCAGCCCGCCGACTGCGCCGCCCAGATTGTTGACGGTACCGTTGAGGTTGCCCTCCAGCAGGTTGCCCACCGCACCGCCGACGTTGCCGAGCGTGCCGGTGAGTACGCCGTCCAGCCCGCTGCCCGGCGTGGTGCTGCCACCCCCGAGCAGGCCACCGACAACGCTGCCGACCGAGCCGACCGTATTGTTGAGTGCACCGCCCACGGCACCTCCGATGGTGCCGACGGTGCCGTTGAGCACACCACCCACCGCACCACCGACTGCGCCGACCGTGCCGTTGAGTACGCCTCCCACTGCACCGCCGACCGCGCCCACGGTGCCGTTCAACGCACCGCCGACTGCACCGCCGACCGTGCCGACAGTTCCGTCGAGAACGCCGCCAACCGCGCCCACAGTTCCGTTCAAAGCCCCGCCTACAGCGTTGCCGACCGTGCCGACGGTGCCGTTGAGCGCACTGCCTACGGTGCCGACGGTTCCATCGAGGACACCGCCAACTGCACCTGCGGTGCCGTTCAGAGCGCCGCCTACGGCGCTGCCGACAGTTCCGACAGTGCCGGCGAGCGCGCCGCCGACCGTGCCGACGGTCCCGTCGAGGACACCGCCGACCGCACCTGCGGTGCCGTTCAGAGCGCCACCCACAGCACTGCCAACCGTGCCAACCGTGCCGTTGAGCGCACCGCCGACAGTGCCGACAGTTGAGTCGAGAACGCCCCCAACCGCGCCCACAGTTCCGTTCAACGCCCCGCCTACGGCGCTGCCGACCGTGCCGACGGTTCCATCGAGGACGCCGCCTACGGCATCCACAGTGCCATTCAAGGCGCCGCCCACGGCACTGCCGACCGTGCCGACAGTTCCATCCAGAACGCCACCGACCGCACCCACGGTGCCGTTGAGCGCGCCACCCACTGCACCGCCGACGGTGCCGACAGTTCCATCGAGGACACCGCCGACCGCACCCACCGTGCCGTTCAAGGCGCCGCCTACGGCGCTACCAACCGTGCCGACGGTGCCGTTGAGCGCGCCGCCGACCGTGCCGACAGTTCCATCCAGGGCACCTCCGACTGCACCTACCGTGCCGTTGAGCGCACCGCCCACTGCACCACCGACGGTGCCGACGGTTCCATCGAGGACGCCGCCGACGGCACCCACAGTGCCATTCAAGGCGCCGCCTACGGCGCCACCGACCGTACCGACTGTGCCGTTGAGCGCGCCACCGACTGCACCACCGACGGTGCCGACGGTTCCATCGAGGACGCCGCCGACGGCATCCACGGTACCGTTCAAAGCGCCGCCTACGGCGCTGCCGACCGTACCGACTGTACCGTTGAGCGCACCACCCACTGCACCGCCAACGGTGCCGACAGTTCCATCGAGGACACCGCCGACCGCACCCACAGTGCCATTCAAAGCGCCGCCTACGGCGCTGCCGACCGTACCGACTGTACCGTTGAGCGCACCACCCACTGCACCGCCGACGGTGCCGACAGTTCCATCGAGGACACCGCCGACCGCACCCACAGTGCCATTCAAAGCGCCGCCTACGGCGCTGCCGACCGTACCGACCGTGCCGTTGAGCGCGCCACCGACTGCACCACCGACGGTGCCGACGGTTCCATCGAGGACGCCGCCTACGGCACCCACAGTACCGTTCAAAGCGCCGCCTACGGCGCTGCCGACCGTACCGACCGTGCCGTTGAGCGCGCCACCCACTGCACCTACGGTGTTGTTCAACGTGTCGCCCAGGGAACCACCGACGTTGCCGACGGTGCCGTTCAGTACACCGCCCACCGCACTGCCGACCGTACCGACAGCACCGTGGAGCGTGCCGCCTACTGCGCCCACGGTGTTGTGCAGCGTGCCGCCCACCGCACCGCCGACTGCGCCGACGGTTTCGTGTAGCGTTCCGCCTGCTGCGCTGCCCACCGTGCCGACCACGCCGTGCACTACGCCGCCCACCGCACCGCCGACCGTGCCGGCAGCTCCGTGAAGCGTGCCACCTACTGCGCCTACGGTGTTGTGCAGTGCGCCACCCACTGCGCTACCTACGGTGCCGACGGTTTCGTGCAGCGTCTCGCCTGCTGCGCTGCCCACCGTGCCGACTACGCCGTGCACTACGCCCCCCACCGCACCGCCAAGATCGCCCAGGGCGCCGTGATGCAGGCCTCCAAGACCGAGCGTGCTGGCCTGCGCACTCGCGACGGTCCGGCCCGCAAGCTTCAGGTTGCGATCGGCCACCACGTCCTGGCCACCCGGGCGCTGCACGCGCACCTTGCCGGCGACGCCTGCATCGAACGCCGCCGTGATCGCGCGATCATGGGTCTCGCCCGGCAGTTCTTCCTTGGCGGGCAAGCTTACCGCTGCGGTTGCAGAGGCCTTGCCCTGGCCCTCGATTCGATGTCCGGCGATGGCCAGATGCGAGTCGGCGTTGCCGTCGATGCCGGCCTTCAACCCGGACAATCCCTGCGAGGACGTCGTGATACCCGCTGCCGCCTTGGCGCCGGCACCCACCGATGCCAGCGGGGCACCCGCGATGCCGACCCTGGCCTTTGCCTTCGCATCGGCCGTCAGCCCCAGCGGCGAAGCGGCACCGGAGGAAACGTTCGCTGCCAGTGAGGTATCCACCTGGGTATCGGCTCCGATGCCGAGCTGGGCCCGCACATCAGCGGCCAGCGCTGGCGTGGGCACATGCTGCGGCGATGCGTTCGCCCCCAGCTTCACCTGCACGGCGGCCGGCAGGACCTCGCGCACCAGCGGCAGCGAGGTCGTGCTCAACTGCAGGCCCACGCGCGTATCGGCACTGATCGCAGGCGTGGCCTGCGCCTGTCGCGCGGCTGCGGCCAGGGCGACTTCGGCATCGACCTTCACCGGCAACGTCTGGGTGTACTTGGCCGCCAGCGCCTGTAGATCGCGCAGCGACTGGTTGGATTCGGTTGCAGATGCCGGTCCGCTGGCCAGCACGCACAGCAGTGCAAGCGCAAGAGCGCTGGGCGTCAGCAGGGAGGTGCGCGGATCGCGTGATGCGGTGCCGCCGCTATCGCCGGTGGCCAGTTCCGAGGCCACAACCAGAGCATTGAGCTGGCGGTTCCATACACGCCGGTAGATGCGGTTCATGAGCATTTCCCCCGTAGGCGAACAACTTGAATGACAGTGGACTTGCCGCTAGGCAGGTGACTGACATTTCAACGGTTCGCGGAGGCGTGGCGCACTTCAATCCGGCAGGGCAATCTCGCAATCCGGCAAATCCACGGCCGGATTCGGCAGCCGAATATGCAAAACCGGCAGCAATGCCGTGAAAGCCCTTGTGGGGCAGGACTCAGGCCGGTTGGCCCAACTGCGCGGGTGCACGCATCAAGGTATCCCGCGGAAGTTCACCGAACACCTTCCGGTAATTGTCGGCAAAGCGGGAGAGATCCCACAGGCCACAGCTCAGCGCGATCGCCTTGACCGAACGCCTGCTGGAGTCGGCCATCGACAGGCTGCGGCAGGCTGCACAGAGGCGCAGCATGGACAGATAACGGTTGGGCGACGTACCGAACAGATCTTCGAATGCGTAGCGCAGGCCACGCTCGCTGACACCGGCGGCGTCGCAGATTTCATTCATGTATATATTGCGACGCAGATTGAGCCGCATGAAATTCTCGGCGCGCTGGGCGATCAGGTAATGCGTACGCCGTGCGCGGCTGCACCCCGGGCGATCGACGGCACCGGCACCCAGCAGGGCCTGGATGTGCTCATGCAGCAGCCGCTCGGTTTCCTCCGGCTGCAGGCTGGCACCCTGCCCCAGCTGCTGGTGCAGCTGCTGGTAATGCAGCGCCAGCGGGGCATCATCACCGGACAGATTGAACAGCGAGAGCGCCTGTCCCGCCGGCGGGGTGCTGCGCAGGCTCAGCTCGGTCAGCTTGCGCTGCACGCGGGATACCGGCACCAGCATCAGGGTCAAGCGGGTACCGGGGCTGAGGGTGAATTCACTGATGCCTTCGGGAAGCACGGTCAACGCCATCCCGGCCGCCAGCGGTACGCCATGGCACCAGCTCACCGCCTCGTCGGTGGCCTGCAGATACCCCAGCATCGCCCAGTCCGGCGGCAGCATGAAGCGGCCACGGCAATGGAATCCGCAGCTGATGCTGCAGAACAGGGCTTCCTCATGCACGCGCGAAGCGAACGCCGCGCGCGGACCATTGCCGTCGAGCAGCAACAGTTCCACATCGCATACGCGAAGCACACCGCTCAGCGTGGCCAGGTCGATCGACCGGAGCTCGCCGTCGTCGCTGTCAACCACCCCACCATCAACCATGACAGTGTCGTCCCCCGTTGGTCAGCTGCCCGCCGCAACCCCCACTGCCCTACAGGTGCGCGCGGTTTCCAAGAGCATCATCCGTTGCCGTGATGGATGCGGCCACTGGCCGGCTCCACCTTGAAAGTACCAAACCTTGAATACGAGTATGCCCGATAATCCGCACAGGTAAACAGGTCGCGCGGGAATACAGCAACCCGCGCCCGGCGTGAAGGAAATGTGGGCGCCAGTGGCACGATTCTCGCATGCGTTAACCCGGGTCACATTATTAACATCACGATGAATCGTTACGCCTGGGAACGGCGTTTCATCACAGAATAAGCAACCGATTATCAGGAATAAGATATTCCTGCCGAATTTGCATATAGGTTCCGGTTGCACCCGGCCGCCATTCAGGCAAAGTCGGTATCACGGTGATCGAACCGCTCCGATGCGGTCACACCCAGGGGACAGCATGACGATGCACGCGCTGCTCGATGACGTTGCGACCACCGGCCTGGTGCCGCGCGGTCGCACATGCGCGGTCGCTGCACCCCCTGGCGGAGATCACCCTGCTTGAGCGATGCGGGACAGTCCCGCATTGCCACCTCCGCCAGGATGGCCGAGGTCCATGGACGGTCCCGACGGAGTCGGGCAACCGGCCGATGCAGGTGTCTTGTTGCCATTGACAGGTAGAGGGAGACAACCGTCATGAACGCTTCCATCCGCAAGTTCCTGAAAGAAGAAGATGGCGTGACCGCGCTCGAATACGGGCTGCTGGCCGCTGTGATCGCCGGCATCCTGATTGCCGTGGGCCGCACCCAGATCACGGCATTCTTCACCACGCTGTTCACCCGCCTTTCGGCAATCGCCACCGAAGCAACCACCTGAGCGACCTGCGGACGCACCACCGCTGGTCGCGCCATCCGCGACCACGGTGGCCGCAGGCCGGGATGCGGTTGCAGACGGTCCAGTGACGGACGAAGGGGAGTGCGATGACACTGCTGGGACTATTGGCCATCGGTGTGTGCCTGCGGATCGCGATCAGCGATCTGTATGCCCGCCGGGTGCCCAATGCCTGGCTGCTGGTGGCGTGCGCACTCGCAATACCTCTGCTCGTCGCCGGGCAGTTTGGTGAGCCACGACTGCCATGGCCGGCGCACCTGCTCGGTGCCGTTGCCGGCTTGCTCGCGCTCCTGCCCTTCTACGCACTGCGCTGGATGGGCGCTGGCGACGTGAAGTTCTTTGCCGTGCTCGGCCTGCTGCTGGGATGGCATGCCTTGCTGCCGATATGGGTAGTGGCCAGCCTTGCCGCCGGCGCCCACGCAGTGGCGATCCTGCTCGGGCGCCAGCTGGGCATGCACCTGCCGATGCGCGTGCAGCTGCAGGTATCGCGCGCCAGCGAGCAATGGCAGACACACCCCGCATTGCGCGGAATGGAGGCTGCCCGCCAGGGGCGCCGCGGCATTCCCTATGCGGCCTACCTCGCATTGGCGGCGATCGGCTGGCTGCTGGCCACGACCTACGGAGGTCTCGCATGAACACCCTCGGTCCGCGGCGCCAGCGTGGCGTGGTTGCCGTCGAATACGCGCTGATGATGATTCTCGGCCTGGTGCCGCTGCTGCTGTTCACTTTTTCCGGCGTGCTGATCATGGCTGCCCAGCAGACGCTTGCAACAGCCGCTGCCGAAGGCGCGCGCGCATCGCTGCGCTTCGGAACCGCCAACGAACGGCGCACGGCCGCGTGCGTCGCGGCACGCCAGTCGATGCAATGGCTGCTGCAGTTCTCCAGGCAGAACCCCGACTGCAGCGCCGGCGGCACCGGTCCGATCCAGGTCTCGGCGCAGGCGCCCTGCGCGGGCATGGCAACCGCGCAGTGCATGACGGTCACCGTCCGCTACGACTATGCCGCCCACCCCTTCTTCCCCGGCACCGCCACGCTTTACGGCTGGGTGATGCGGGCCCCCATCCGCAGCGTCGCGGTCGCCCAGCTCGACCTCGGCTCCGGCAACTGACGGTACAGGAGACGGTTCCATGCTCAAGTTGACCCGCATCGCCGCCATCGCTCTGATCGCACTCGCGGTGCTGCTGGCGCTGATCGCATTCGTGATCGGCCGCAGGCCCGCTCCTTCGACGGAAAGCGCGGCTCCGGTCGTTCACGCCGACGCACAGGCCATTACGGTGGTCGAGGCCATCGCCCGGCTGCCGGCCGGTGAACCGATCACTGCCAATGGCGTGCGCCTGGCCCGTCGAAGCGCAGCCGTGCCGGGTGCCGCCGCCGACCTGGCCGCGGTGGTCGGCAAGGTACCGGTGCAGGACATCGCCGAAGGCAGCATCATCAGCGACGCGGTGCTGGCCCAGGGCTTCTCGCTGCAGCTGCGGCCCGGCGAGCGTGCATTGGCGGTGCCGGTGGATGAACTGGTCGGTGCCGGCAACCGTATCCTGCCGGGCGATTTCGTCGATGTGTTCCTCAACCTGCGCAGCGAACCTGCCAGCTACAACGCGGCACCCGACGCCGCACAGACCCGCCTGCTGCTGTCGCGCCTGCGCGTGCTCAGTTATGGCCAGCAGGACATCGCCCCGAACACGAGCGGCACGAGTACCAGCACCGATACCAGCAACCGTGCAGACCCGCGCGCGGCAGATATCACCAGCAACGCCAGCAGCAGTGGCGGCAGTAGCCGTGACGCAGCCCAGCCGGCCCGCAGCGCCGTGCTGGCGGTGCCGGTGGCCGACGCCAACCGGCTGCTGCTGGGCGCGCAGCAGGGCAAGCTCTACCTCGCGCTGCGCAATCCCGCCGACGCCGGCCAGCCCGACCTGGCCCTGTTCCCGCAGGCGCGAGGCGTGATCGATCCGCTGCGTGGCCTGGACGCGGAACAGCAGCTGGCGTTGCAGCGCCCCGAGAACCACGCCTTCGCCGGCATCGATGGCGATGCCCTGGCCGGCCGCAGCAGCGCACGCGCACGCATGGTGAACGACGCCCCCGCACAGCCCCCCGCCGCCCGCCGCAGCGCACCGCGCGCATCCGGAATCGAGATCATCCGCGGCGATGGTTCTGCGCCCCGCGGCTCCCTTTGACCTGCACCGAGAGCTTCCATGACCGAACGTCGCCAGAGTCCACGCCCCTCCTCCCGCCAGCGCTGGCTCGCTCTGCTGCTGGTGCTGCTGGCGCCTGCGACCAGCGTGGCTGCTGACGACCTGGTGCTGCAGGCCCGCGAACAGCGGCCCTGGACACTGCCCGCGGACCTGGAACGGGTGGCCATCGCCGATCCGGGCGTCGCCGATATCGTGATGCTGCGTGGCCAGCGCCAGGCGCTGCTGGTCGGCAAGGCCCCCGGCACCACCACCCTGCTGCTGTGGCACCGCAAGCAGTCGGAGCCACAGCGCGTGCAGGTCCGCGTGCAGAGCGCGGTGCAGGGGGCGGCCGATGCGGGTTCCAGCGGCCTGGTGTTCACCCAGCAGGACCAGCAGGGCCTGCTGCAGGGAAGCACCGACAGCGCGCTCTCGCACATGCAGGAACAGAAGGCGGCCGCGATGGCGTTGGGCAAGGATGGCCAGCTGGCCGATGCCTCCACCATCGCCAGCGGCGGTGTGGTCCAGGTCGAGGTGAAGGTGGTCGAGTTCAACAAGACCGCGCTGAAACAGGTCGGCATCAGCTTCCAGAACCGCAACGGCGGTTTTGCCTATGGCTTCGCTCGTCCGGGCGGCATCCTGCCGGGCAATACCGGCGTGCTGCCCGGCATGCAGGAGGGCAATTCCAGCAACGAATCGGAATCGCCCATCTCGTCGGCCTTCCGCCTGGTGTTCGGCTCGACGAAGGGCCTGTGGAATGCGGACCTCGATCTGCTGCAGTCCAATGGCATGGCCCGGGTGCTGGCCGAGCCGACCCTGGTCGCGCTGTCCGGCCAGAGCGCCAGCTTCCTCGCCGGTGGTGAACTGCCGATCCTCGAACCCCAGGGCCTGGGGACCACCACCATCACCTACAAGCCGTTCGGCATCGGCCTGACCGTCACCCCGACCGTGCTCGCGCCCAACCGCATCGCCCTGAAGGTGGCGCCGGAAGCCAGCGACCTCGACTACACCAACGCCATTTCCCTCAACGGTGTGCAGATTCCGTCGATCAGCACCCGCCGTGCCGATACCACGGTGGAACTGGGCGATGGCGAGAGCTTCGTGATCGGCGGTCTCGTCAGCTCGACGGTCGCCTCCACGGTGAACAAGATCCCGCTGCTGGGCGACCTGCCGATCATCGGCTCGTTCTTCCGCGATTTCGACTACAAGCGCCAGGACAAGGAACTGGTGATCATCGTCACGCCACGGCTGGTGCAGCCCCTCGCCCGCAATGCCGAGCTGGCACTGCCAGGCGAGCGCGAGGCCCGGCCCAACCTGCCTGAGTGGGGTTCCTGGCTGCTGGGTCCGGTCAGCCAGGACCCGGTGCCCGGTTTCTCACGTTGAATCCATGATGCCTGCGATACCACGCCCATGCCCTACGCCACTGCCCAGCCGCTGCATCCGCAAGGACCGCCGATGAACCTGGTCCTGTACGGGATGGATCGCGAACTGCTGCCGCGGCTGGCGGCCAAGCTGCCGCCTGCCACCACCCTGCACTGGCAGGACAGCGGTGAGCCGACATCCGCGCAGGACCTGCAACGCGGTCCGCAGAATCTGGTACTGCTCGACTTCCGCCCCGAGCACGCCGCCGCCTCGACCGTGCTGGCGCAGCAGCTGCAGCAGACCCAGCCGGACCTTGCGCTGGTCGCCGTTGGCGCCACCAGTGCCGGGCAGGTCGAAGGCGTGGTGATGGCGCTGCGCGCCGGCCTGCGCGATGTGCTCGACCTGGACAGCGACAACACCGGCATCGAGGCCGCGCTGCGCCGCGCGCTCTCGCCCCGGCCCGCCGCTGCCGCACACCAGCCGCACAAGGCGCGGTTGATCCTGCTGCTGGGCGTACGTGCCGGGGTCGGCACCAGCACACTGGCCGCGCATCTGGCCGTGCTTGCACAACAGACCCATGCATTGGCGCAGGGCGAGGCCAGCACCCAGGACGGTCTGCTGCTGGAACTGGCGCAGCCGGCAGGCGACCTGGCGCTCTACCTCAATCTGGACAGCCGCTTCCACTACGAAGACGCACTGCGCAATGCCAGCCGCATCGACGCCACCCTGGCGCGCACTGCGATGGCGCGCCATGACAGCGGACTGGTCCTGCTCGACCGCGCCAGCGGCAGCGATGCGCTGCCACCGTCCGATCCGGGAGCCCTGCTGCAGCGCCTGCGCGGCGTGTTCGCCAGCGTGCTCTGCGACGCCGGCGGCTGCCCGCTGCGTCAACTGCCACCGCTGCTGCTGGACCAGGCCGACGAGATCTGGCTGGTCGCGGACGCTTCGATTGCCACTCTGGTCTCGCTTGACCATGCGCTCAAGCATCTGTCCGGCCAGCGCGAACGGGAGAAGCGCCTGCAACTGGTGATCAACCGCCATGACGACAGCAGCGGCATGAGCCCGGAGCAGATCGCCCGACGGTTCGAGCTTCCACTGCTGGCCACGCTCCCCGAACGACCACGCGTACGTGCCTCCGCCAGCCACGGCCACCTGCTGCTGCAGGACGCGCCGCGTGATCCGTACCTGCGTGCCCTCGCCCCGCTCGTCCAACGCCTGGATCCGGCTGCATGCCCGGTCCAGACGCACGGCCTGCGGGAAAGACTTGCCCTTGCCCTGGGTGGATCGCAATGGAAGACAAAGTAACCCCGTTTCCGCACGCCGTCGCCCGCCACACCGTTCCTGACCACGTTGCGGGCAATCTGCCGTTCGCAGAGACCGAGCAGTACCAGAAGGTGCTGTCCGCGGCGCATGAGCACCTGCTCAACAGCATCGAGGACGAACGCATCGATATCGATTCCTGGGCACCGGACACGATCGCGCGCTGGGTGCAGGTGCAGACCGTGGGTTTCATCCAGGAGTGGCGCATCCCGATCAATGAAGAGGAGATGCAGGTGGTGGCCGAGGGCCTGGTCAAGGAGCTGACCGGCTTCGGCCCGCTGGACGACCTGCTGCATGATCCCACCATCGAAGACATCCTGATCAATGGCTTCAAGGATGTGCACGTCTCGCAGGGCGGACAGCTCAAGCGCGCAACCCAGCGCTTCACCGACGACACCCATCTGCTGCGCATCCTGCGCCGCATCCTCGCACCACTTGGCAGGCGCCTGGATGACTCCAACCCGATGGTGGATGCGCGCCTGCCCAACGGCGGCCGCCTCAATGCGATCATCTCGCCGCTGGCGGTGGACGGCCCGATGGTCTCCATCCGCAAGTTCCGCAAGGACCCGTTCACGCCCGATGAACTGCTGGCCAAGGGCACCTTCGATGCGCCGATGCAGGCGCTGCTGAAGGCGATGGTGCTGGGTCGCTGCAACATCCTCGTCTCCGGTGGCACCAGCTCGGGCAAGACCTCGCTGCTGAACGCCCTGGCCAGCTACGTGCCACCCACCGAGCGCGTGATCACCGTCGAGGACACCGCCGAGCTCTCGCTCAACCATCCGCACGTGGTGCGCCTGGAGAGCCGCATCGGTGGTGCGGAGGGACAGGGCGCCGTCAGCATCCGTGACCTGGTGCGCAACAGCCTGCGCATGCGCCCCGACCGCATCGTGGTCGGCGAGGTGCGCGGCGCGGAAGTGCTGGAGATGCTGCAGGCGATGAACACCGGCCACGACGGCTCGATGGCCACCATCCATGCCAACTCGCCGCGCGACTGTCTCTATCGCATCGAGATGCTGGCCGGCTTCGCCGGGTTCCAGGGCAGCGAAGACAGCCTGCGCCGGCAGATCGCCAGCGCGATCGATTTCATCGTGCAGATCTCGCGCCTCGGCAGTGGCCGGCGCGTGCTGGTATCGATCACCGAGATCACCGGCGTCAGCGACAACCTGATCACCACCCAGGAGATGTTCCGCCACGAAGTGCAGATCGACGGCAGTGGCAAGGAGACCGACCGCTGGATCGGGCTGGGCTTCCAGCCGCACTCGCACAAGCTCGAGCCGTTCCGCCAACTGCTGCGCGAATCCCTCTACGGAGACTACTGAACATGGGGACCGGCCTGCTGCTGGGCGTATTGAGCATCGTGTCGGTGCTGCTGGCGCTGGCGGTATGGCTGTGGGGCACCGCCAACAGCCGCGAACAGCGGCAGGCATCCCTGCAGCATGCCGAACAGCAGCTGGCACGCGGCAGCGCGGGCCCGGGCGGCAACGCGGCTGCGGCCAACGATGGATCGCGGCCGCTGCCGGCAGCAGCTGGCCGACGCGCGCTGCCCTGGAATGGCCTGCTGCAACGCGCGGGCCTCGCCACCGGCTGGAAGGTGCCGCTGATGCTGCTCGTGCCCGGCCTGGCCCTCTCGCTGGTCGCGATGCTGCGGCTCGGAACGGCATGGATGCTGCCGCTGACGCTGCTGCTGTACCTGCTGGGCTGCTGGTTGTGGATCATGCGCCGCACCGCCAAGCTCCAGGCCAAGCTGCTGCACCAGCTGCCGGACTTCCTCGACAACCTGGTCCGCCTGACCGCGCTCGGCAACAGCCTGCAGTCGGCCTTCCAGGTCGCGTCGCAGCAGGCGACGCCGCCGCTGCGTGAGCTGCTGGACACCACGGTGCGATACGCGCGGGGAGGCATGGACCTGGACCGCGCACTGAACCTCGCCGCGCAGCCCTATCGGATGGAGGTGCTGAAGGTGCTGGCCGTGGTGATGGGCGTCAGCGTCCGCATCGGCGGCCGCGCCGATCAGATCCTGCAGCGCATGGGCGATTTCATGCGCGACCTGGAGCAGGCCCAGCAGGAGCTGTCAGCCACCACCTCCGAGACCCGCATGTCGGCCTGGGTGCTGGGACTGCTTCCGCCCGCCAGCGCCGTACTGATGGCGATCTCCAGCCCCGAGTTCTTCCAGCCCGTCCTGCACGATCCGCTCGGTCACAAGATCCTGCTGATCGCCCTGGGCCTGGAACTGCTCGGTGGTTTCCTGCTGTATCGCCTGGCCAAGTCGCTATGAGCATCTGCAGCGGAGGTTCCCGATGAGCGCAACTGCCTGGTTCGCACTTGCCCTGCTGGTCCTGGCCGCCGGCGTCGCCCTGCTCGGTGTGGGCGGCTGGGTCCGCAGCCATCGCGAGGACCGCAGTGCGGCAACGCTGAAGACCGCATTGCAGCCACGTGATCCGATCGCCGACGAGGACGCGGCCCGCAGGGATTCACTGGGCTGGCTGGAGCGCTTCGGCCGGACGCTCAGCGGCGGGCGCCTGGAAGCCGCACTGCTGGCAGGCGAGGATCGCCTGCTGCTTGATCTGGCCGGCTGGAACACCCGTCGCGGCACGGCGATCTATCTGGGCCTGCGCCTTCTGCTGGCAGTACTGGTGCTGGCGCTGACCCTGGCCGTGAGCGATGCCACCGGCCTGGCCCGGATCATGGTGATCGTCGGCGCGCTCGCCGCCGGCCTGCTGCTGCCCAAGTTCGTGCTGGCCGCGTGGGTCAAACGGCGGCGACGCGCCGTCAACAACGAGTTGCCGCTGCTGATCGACCTGCTGCGCCTGCTGCAGGGGGTTGGCTTCAGCATGGATCAGAGCCTGCAGACCCTGGGCGACAAGCTGCGCGACGCACTGCCGGTGCTCGGTGGCGAGATCCAGGAGGCGAACGTCGCCTACACCCATGGACGCACTCGCGCCCAGTCGCTGCGCCGGCTCAGCGATGTCTACGGCGATGACGACCTGTCCAGCCTGGTGCAGTTGATCCTGCAGGTGCACGCCCACGGCGGCGCGGTGCAGGAGCCGCTGCGCCAGTTCAGCATCCGGCTGCGCGAACAGCGCCGCAATGCTCTGAAAGAGAAGGTCGGCAAGCTCTCGGTGAAGATGACCGTGGTGATGATGCTGACCCTGCTGCCTGCACTGATGCTGGTGCTGGCCGGGCCTGCGCTGGTCGCGCTGGCCAAAACCCTGTCGAACATGGGATGACCGTCATGCCTGCTCTGCGCCACGCCTGTCTGTTGTTTGCTCTTGCCACTGCCGTCGCGGGATGCGCCTCGTCCACCCCGAAGTACCTGCGCGCGCCCACTCTGGCCGAGCCCGGGCCCGCGCCGCAGGACAGCCGCAATGCCTACCTTGAGCTGATCGAGCGCATGCAGCTGCAAGGGGCATGGTACGCCTCGCTGGCGCATGTGGATGCATTCCGCCAGCGCTACGGCGATCCTCCGGCGCTGCGCCTGCTGCAGGCCAATGCACTGCGCGAGACCGGCCAGACCGACGCCGCGGCCGCGCTGTACCGCGAACTCAGCAGCGGGCCGCAGGCCGCCGCCGCGGCACATGGCCTGGGCCTGATCGCCGCGCATCGCGATGACGAGGCCGGCAGCGAACTGTCGCTGGCCCGCGCCACCCAGCTGCAGCCGTTGAATACCGATTATCTGGGTGACCTGGGGTATGCGCGTCTGCGTGCCGGCCGCTTCGATCAGGCCCGCGAGCCGCTGGCCAAAGCACTGGAACTGTCACCGGGCAACGCCAAGGCGACCGCCAACCTGGCGCTGTGGGCGGTCCTGCGCGGCGACAACGCTACGGCCGAACGTCTGGCTGCCCAGGCCAACCTCAACGAAGACACCCGGCGCAGCATCCAGCAGCAGGCCCAGCAGATCCGCAGCCGGCTGCAGCAGCGCCAGGCCCAGGCAGCGGCGGCCAGCAGCACGGCACGGATCGCCACTGTGCCATCCCGCGCCCCCGCCCCGGCCGGCAGCCGGCTGGCGGCCGAAACACGCCGTGACGCCCGCGATCGCGATCCCTCCCGCCTGCCGCCGTCGATGCTGGAGCGCTTCGGCACGTCCGACCACCCGACCGAGAACACGCCATGACCGCGATGACCCTGATCCGACGCCTGCTGCCTGCGGTCACCTGCTGCCTGCTTGCCACGGGAGCCCACGCACAGTCGCCACAGGCGCCGCTGACCGGCCAGATGCTGGGAGGCAGCCCGGCCGCCGGCCCGGCCGTCGCCCCACAGCAGGTCGAAGCACTGGCAACCGTCGACCTCGCGGCGCCTGCGCCGCCCCCGGCGATGCCAACCGCGCCTCCTGCCCCGGTGGCCGCTGCACCGGCTGCGCCACGGCGCAACGAGGTCGGTGATGCCACGCGCCAGCTGTTCCAGCTGCAGGCGTCCGGGCAACAGGCGGGCGCGCGGCTGCCGATCCTCGGTGACCAGGCCACCGCCAGCTACGCGCGCTACCTGAAGAGTTTCGAGCAGGACATCCCCGCCTTCTTCGACACGGATGTCGGCAGTTCCAAGAGCACCTCCAACTCCGGACGCTGAGGCATGCCATGAACCGCTCTCGCCAGCCCCGTTTCCACCGCCCGCGCGGCGGCATGTCCGTCACCATGATGCTGGTGATGCTGGCACTGGTGGCCATGCTGGGTCTGATCGAGGTCGGTTTCCTGTTCTGGGCCAAGCGCGATGCGCAGAAGGTCGTGGACCTGGCGGCGCTGGCAGGTGCACAGCGACTTGAGCTGTGTACATCGAGCAACGGCGACAACAGCGCCGCGCGGCAGAGCGCACTCACGCAGAACCAGTTCCCGGGCACGGTGCAGGTCCGCTGCGGCAACTGGAGCGCCGCACGCGGAGGCAACCGGTTCAGTGAGACGGTCGACGCCAGCAATCCACGCAACGCGGTCCGGGTGGTTGCGACCCGCAGCGTGCTGCCGTTCTTCGGCCAGAACGAGAGCCTGCCGACCATCACCGTGCAGGCCGTGGCACGCCGCTCGGAACCGACGGCGGTGTTCGCGGTGGGTTCGCAGCTGCTGCGCACGAACGGCAACTCGCCCTTGATGGGCACCCTGCGCCTGGTGGGGCTGGACGTCACCAACGCCACGGTGCTGTCGTACGACGGACTGGCGCAGGCCAACATCACACCGTCAGGCCTGCTCAATGCGCTCGGCATTCCGGTCACCGCCAATCTCAGCGTGGCCGACTTCAATCGCCTGCTGTCGTTGAACCAGGTTTCACTGGCACGGCTGGTGGACGCCACCGCCACGGTGGTCGGCCGCAGCACCACCGCAGGCGTGCAGCTGCGTGCGCTGTCGGACCTGGTGGCCACCCGCCTTGACATCAATCGGGTCAATATCGCGCTGGGCAGCCAGAACGGCGGCGGCGGACTGTTCGCCGAGGTGATCTCTCCCGACGGCACGGTGGGCAGTGCGCTGCAGTCGCAGATCAACGTGCTCGACCTGGTCAATGCAGCCATCTCCATCGCCAATGATGGCAATGGCGTAGCGGTGCCGAACCTCAACCTGCTCGGCATGGACATCAAGGCCGGCGTTGTCGAGCCGCCGTCGATCGCCATCGGCGGTGTCGGCGCACGCGCCTACAACGCACAGGTCCGGCTGATGGTCGACGTCGACAGCGACCGCCTGTTCGGGGTGGGGCCACTGCTCAACCTGCTGGGCACGCGCCTGCACCTGCCATTGCATGTGGACGTGGCCAACGCGATGGGAACACTGACCAGCATCCAATGCAGCGCGGCACCGCCCACCGCCACCATCCAGGTGGACTCCTCGGTACTGCGCGCGTGCGTCGGCAAGGTCAATGCCGCCGACCGTTTCTCCAAGAGCAATGTCTGCGACGCCACCTTGCAGAACGAACAACTGCTGACACTGCTGGGACGGCCGCTGATCAACGACAAGATCACCCTGCCGGCGCTGACCGGCACGCAGAGCCTGACCCTGGCCGCCGGCCAGACCGGCACCACCCGGATCAATCCCCTGGCCGTCGGTGACGCGGTCTCGCACCTGGTCAACGAGCTGCTGCGTGTCCTGTCGGGCATGCTGAGCTCGCCGGCACAGGGCATGAATGCCAACGACACGGCCAAGGCACTGGCCGACCGCTACCTGCAGGCAGCGTTCCCCTCGGGCGGCCGCTACAACGTCGACCAGCTCATTCCCCTGCTGCGCGACGGCGACCCGTCGCGCAACCTGGCACCGCTGGGCAACTGGACGGTCAAGAAGGGCGTGCCCAAACCCTGCCTGATCGGGCTGGGCACCTGCTGGGAAGATGGCTCGGTCTGGGCAGGCTACCGCGCCACCGTGACGGGACAGGGCCTGGGTCTGCTCGACGGGCTGCTCGGCTCACTGATCGGCGGGCTGCTCATCAACCGCTGCGACAGCCTGCTGGGCAACCTGATCGACTACAACGGCTGCGTCCGCACCAATCTGGCCTCGTACATCCAGACCGCCCCGGACGGCTTCCTCGACGCGGCGGCCGGCGGCGGTGTCACCGCGCCCGGCAACAACGTGTCCTGCAGCGGTGTGCTGTGCACCGTGCTGAACCCGGTGCTGGCCGCGCTCAAGCCGGTGCTCAACACCGTCGGCTCCCTGCTGAGCACGACCCTGGCCAGCCTGCTGGGGCTGGAGCTGGGCCGCACCGATGTCAACGTCCAGTCCATCCAGTGCAATGGCGCACAGCTTGTGTTCTGAGCCGGGCCGGCGCCCTTGGCGCCGCCGCCGCGCATGCTAGACTCCCGGGCGGGGAACACTTCCATCTCAACCCACACTCATCCGTGGATGGTCCAGACATGCGAGAAACTTCAGGGGGCACCGTCTTCGCCCGCCACGCGCGCGGCGCGGCACTGCTGGCCGTGGCCATGCTGCTGGCGGCACCGTCCGCACTGGCGGCGCGCAGCAGCCGCGAAGCCGCAGCCGAACCGGTACGCAGCAGCGCACCCGTGGTACGCAACACGGTGGACGAGCTCAAGCAGTTGATGGACGCACGCCAGCTGACCGAACTGCGTACCACGTACAACGGCAACTACGGCGCCAGCCTGCTTTTCAATGCCAGTACCCTGACCTACTACGTCGCCCTGTTCCAGGAAAAGAACTTCTGGCGCGTCATCAAGACCGATGCCGTCGACAACGCCGAGCGGGTCTATCGCACGTTCGTGCAGCAGACCGAACAGCTCGCGCAGGTCTACATCGATACCACCCGCCTGGAAGCCGGCAAGCGCTATACCGAGCGCCTGGTGGCCTACAACGAAGAGCGCCTGCGTACCCTGCAGCAGGAAATGGAGCAGCAGCAGGCGCAGTCGGCCCAGGTCAGCGCGTCACTGCAGCAGGCCCAGCAGCAGGCCGTCAGCCTGAGCACCGATGTGCAGAGCACCAACAGCCAGCTGGACGCCCTGCAGCGCCGCATCCAGATCCTGCAGGCCGAACAGGGCAACCCCGAATTGAGCCTGCCGAAGCCGGACAGCACACCCGCGCCGGCAGCGGCCAGCGACGTTCGCTGAATCCCCCGACAGAACCCGACAGCGGCGCCGAACGGCGCCGTTGTCGTTTTTGGCCTGATTGCGACCCGATTCAGCGGCAGGCCTCGAACACGGCATCGTCCCACTGCCGGCGCTGGACGAAATCCGCCCGGCGCGTTCTGGCCAGCGCCTCCGTGCGCATCCTGCGCGCCCGTGCACAGGCCGCAGCATCCGCACTGATCGGAATCAACGCCCCCTGTGCACGGCCCGATCGCCGCGTCGGCCTGCGTCCACCGTTACCCGTGGGGGTCGCCTCGGCGGTGAGCGGCGCACTGCCGCGCGGCAGCGACTGCTCGGCGGGCACTTCCCAGCGCCACTCCGCCTGCCCCTGGCAAGGCGTCTGCTGGTACAGCGCACGCCCGCCGTCCGTGCACTTGTAGACCTGGGTCTGCGCCGCTGCGGATGTCGTCAGCAGCATGGCCAGCAGCCCCCATCCCGGCAGAGTCCTCATCTTCACCCCCTCCCACGACCAGCACTCATGGTCGGTACGACGAGCGCCGCGCGCCAGAGCGATCCGCGTCACATCCGTGCTCATCCAGCACAGCCGTGCAAGCCACTGCATCGCCTCTGCGCTGTACTGCCACAGGCGACGGCCACCTTCGCCGCCGCCGTCCTTCCCTTCCGCCAAGGAAACCGCAATGAGCAACTACATCACTGTCAACGACGGCGCCCGCATCTTCTACAAGGACTGGGGCACCGGGCAACCGGTCGTTTTCGCGCACGGCTGGCCACTGTCCTCAGACGCCTGGGACCCGCAGATGCTGTTCATGGGCCAGAACGGCTTCCGCGTGATCGCCCACGACCGGCGCAGCCACGGTCGTTCCAGCCAAACCTGGGACGGCAACGACATGGACACCTACGCCGACGACCTGGCCGCGGTGATCGACGCATTGGACCTGAAGGACGCCATCCTGGTCGGCCACTCCACCGGTGGTGGCGAGGTGGCCCACTACATCGGCCGCCATGGCAGCGCGCGCGTGGCGAAGGTGGTGCTGGTCGGTGCGGTACCGCCACTGATGCTGAAGACCGCGGGCAACCCGGCCGGAACGCCACTGGAGGTCTTCGACGGCATCCGCAAGGGCACCGGCGGTGATCGTTCGCAGTTCTTCCAGGACCTGGCCACGCCCTTCTTCGGCGCCAACCGTGACGGCAGCACGGTCACCCAGGGCATGCGCGATTCGTTCTGGCTGCAGGGCATGCTGGGCGGTGTGAAGGGCCAGTACGACTGCATCCATGAATTCTCGGAAGTCGACTACACCGCAGATCTGCAGAAGATCGACGTGCCGGCATGGGTCGTGCACGGTGACGACGACCAGATCGTCCCCTTCGATGCGTCGGCCAAGCTGTCCTCGCAGATCATCAAGGACGCCGAACTGACGGTCTACCCCGGCGCGCCGCACGGCCTGACCGTCACCCATGCCGATCGCTTCAACGCCGACCTGCTGGCGTTCGCCCGCAAATGATGTCCCGCGGCGGCGCCCCACTGCGCCGCCGCTCCTGCGGGGTCGCGACGGGTATTGCCCGGCGAACGTATCCAGCATCCGCCGGGCATGGCCCGGCGCTACCTGTCAGATATCGCTGTGGTGATGAGGCACGGCGGCAGGCAGCGGATCGTGACCACCCACAAAGTGACGTACCACCGGCGCGCGTTCACCACGGTGCAGAGCACGCAGCACTTCCTGGATCGCCTTGTCGTCGGCCGTGATGCGTTCGTGCTGGCGCAGGTGCTCCAGCCAGGACGGGGTCACGAAATACTCCAGATGGATGCCCGGGCTGGCCACATCTTCGACCACGCCCCACACCACCGCACCGTCGCGGCGCCGGACCGTGCCCAGCGCGCGCATCTGCGCCTGGAACGCTGCACGGTCGGCGGCATCGATCCGGTACTCGATCGTCACCAGCACCGGCCCGCGATCGTTGGAGACCGGCACCGACAGTTCCGGCGCCGGCCAATGACCCGCAGGGCGCAGGTTGAGATCTTCGGTGCCAGCGATTCGCACCCTCCACACCAGCAGCCCGCCGATGACCGCGCCTGCTGCCGCAACCAGCAGCGCCAGTTCCGGCGATGTTCGCTGCGCCAGCGCGCCCCAGCATAGGCCGCCGGCGGCCATGCCTGCCGAGAACACCATGATGTACAGCGCCAGCGCTCGTGCCCTCACCCACGCCGGAACCGCCGTCTGTGCGGCGATCTGCAACGAGGACAGCACCGTGATCCAGGCAAAACCGTTCACCAGCATCACCACCGGCAGCAGGTACCAGCTGCGGGTCAGCGCCAGTCCAACCAAGCTCAGTGCCAGCGCCAGCGTCGCCAGCAACACCAGCAGATCGCGGTCCAGCTGTGCGCGCAATCTAGGCAGCAGCAGCGCCCCGGCAACCGCGCCGATGCCGATGCAGCCCAGCAGCATGCCGTACTGCCCTGCACCGCCATGCATCTGCCCTCGCACCACCACCGGCAACAATGCGTTCATCGCCGCAGCGAAGAAGAAAAAGCCGACCGATTTGATCAGCACCGCCTGCAGACGCCCGGCGCGGCTGGCATAGCGCAGTCCGGCCTTCAGTCCGGCACCGAAGCCTTCCGGCGGCAGGCTCGATGCCTTCGGGTCACGCTTCCAGCCCCAGACCACGAACAGCATCGCACCGAAGGTGATGGCATTGAAGCCAAAGGCCCACACGGCTCCCAGCTGGGCGACGATCAGGCCACCGACAGCAGGCCCGATCGAACGGGCGATGTTGATGCCGATCGAATTCAGCGCCACTGCCGACGGCAGCATCGGCTGTGGAACCAGCTCGGAGACGATCGCTGCCTGCGCCGGCATCGCCATCGCCGCGCCACATCCCATGCAGAACGTGAGCAGCACCAGCAGCTGCGGCGTCAGCATGCCGAGCGAGGTCAGCACCGCCATCAAGGCCGCCACTGCCAGCATCCATCCCTGGGTGGCCAGCAGGTACGTGCGGCGATCGACGATGTCGGCCAGGGTTCCTGCGGCCAGTGCCAGCAGCACGATCGGTACGGTTGTGGCTGACTGCACCAGGGCCACCATCAACGGTGATCCTGTGCGTTCGGCCATCACCCAGGCCGCGGCCACGTCATTGACCCACGTACCGATGTTGCTGGCCAGGATCGCCAGCCAGATCGAGCGGAACATGCGGATCTTCAGCGGGGACCAGGCACCTGCGGCCGGTGCGGGAGGTTGCGATGTGCGTGCATTCACCATTGCCATGCTCCAACGATCGAGGCGAACAACGTGTCCTGGCCACCGGCCTGCGTCAGCGCAGGACCGGCATCGACCCAGGCCAGCTGCAGCTGCCACTGCCAGTGTGCACTGGCCTGCCAGCGGGTTTCGGATTTGTATTGGCGGCCGATCCTGCGCGCGCCGCCTGCGCTGCCGGGCAACGCCACCAGCGGTGCGGGCGTGGTGTACACCGCATCGGCGCGGCGGTGCTTCCAGGCCATCTGCATGCCCAGTTCAGTGGTGACGGATTCGTGCAACCGCAGTGTGAGGGTTGGCTGCACATCCATCAGGTTCGCCGGCGCCAGCAGGCTGGCTTCGCTGAAGTAGGCCGATTTCGGGAACAGGGCATTGAAGGTGCCCAGCCGGGCGTCGTTCGGGCGGCCATCACCACTGGCGATGTCGGCCTTCAGTCCCAGCCGTGGCTGCAAGGGCAGTTGCGGCCAACGCCAACCGGTATCGGTGGCCAGCGTCCACGCGCGGATATCAAGCTGCTCGCTGGTGGTCCGCAGCTCACCGCCCTGCACGACCAGCTCGCTGTTCCAGTCCAACGATCCGGCCTGGCCGAACCAGCGCGCCCCGAGAGTCTGCCGGCGCTCGATGCCGGCGCCTGCCGCGAAGCGGGCGTCCTCCCGGCGATAGTCCAGCAGATAGAGGTCCCACTGGCCCGGACCCTGGCCTGGCGCCGTGGTTGCATAGGCACCCCACAGATGCGCACCGCGTTCGCCACGGTCATCGAACGCACCCGGCCGGTTCTCCACCGGACGCAGTGCCATCAGTTCCAGCACGCCCAGTCCGCCCTGCCATCCGACCCTGGCACCATCGAAGGCCAGGCGGATGTTCGGCCCGTCGCGCACCGACAGCAGGCGCGAGCTGCCATGGCCCGCCTCCTGCCGCCCGAGCTGCACATGCAGGCCGCCGCGCTGCCAGCGCCAGTACGCCTGCTGCACGTCCAGCGCACCCCGATCGGTCCTGCCAGGTCCACCGGCCCTCCCACGCTCGCCGTGCACGCCCAGCTGCAGCATCGCCTTCCAGTCGCGTTCTCCGTAGGTGGCCGACGCCAATGCGCGAAGCAGGCCGTAGCCATCCTCGCCGCCGCCGATACCGAAGCGGGTCGGGTCGTAGTACATGCCGCGCAGACGCATCGAGGCATCCCACTGCAACGTGCCATCAGCGGCATCGCTGCAGTAGCCCCCCTCGCAGGCGAGCGCAAGGGACGGCGCGGCCAGCAGGGCGAGGCTCAGAATGCGAAGCACGAGCATCCCATCGCACCCCAGAATGCGGTCAGATCATTGCTGGGTGCTGCGTGGCGCGCGGCATGGTCGTGTGCACCGTGGGTCCTGCAGGCCGCACCATGGTGATGGTGATGCGCCATCGCCAGGCCGGTGGCCGCGCCGCCCACGTGATACCCCCCGAACCGGTTGACCGGCGACCAGTCCGGCATCGCCGGCGGCAGCTGCGGCGCCAGTCCGGCATAGTCTTCGCCGGCATGCACGATGCGGCCACCGACGACGGTAAGCACGCTGGTGATGTCGGCGATGCGGGCATCTTCGACGCGGAAGAAATCGGCCGAGAGCAGGATGAAATCGGCCAACTGGCCTTCCCTCAAGGTGCCCTTCACCGCTTCATCGCCGGAGAACCATGCGCTGCCCTGCGTCCACAGGCGCAAGGCCTGCTCGCGCTCCAGCAGGTTCTCCTCCCCATACAGCGCCAGGCCGCCGACGGTGCGCCCGGTGACCAGCCACGACAGCGCGACCCAGGGGTTGTAGCTGGCCACGCGGGTGGCGTCGGTGCCCGCGCCGACCGGCACGCCTTCGGCCAGCATGCGCTTCACCGGCGGCGTGTGCCGTGCCGCCTGCACGCCATAGCGTTCGACGAACGCTTCGCCCTGGTAGGCCATGCGGTGCTGTACCGCAATGCCTCCACCCAGTGCCCGGATCCGCTCGATGTTGCGCGGGGTGATGGTCTCGGCGTGATCGATGAACCAGTGCAGTCCATCGAACGGTACTTCGCGGTTGACCTGCTCATAGACATCGAGGATGCGGCCGATGCTCTCGTCATAGGTCGCGTGGATGCGGAACGGCCAGCGCTTCTGCACCAGCAGCTTCACCACATCATGCAGCTCCGGCTCCAGTTCCGGCGGCAGCTCGGGGCGTGGTTCGCTGAACAGCTCGAAGTCCGCTGCCGAGAACACCAGCATCTCGCCGGCGCCGTTGTGGCGCAGCAGATCATCGCCCTGGCGGGGCTGCAGGATCTCACTCCAGCCACGGAAGTCATCCACTTCCTTGCCTTTGTTCTGCGTGAACAGGTTGTAGGCGATACGCACGGTCAGCTGGTCGTCGCGGTGCAGCTGCTCGATGACCTGGTAGTCCTCGGGATAGTTCTGGAAGCCTCCCCCGGCATCGATCACCGAGGTGATGCCGAGCCGGTTCAACTCGCGCATGAAGTGACGGGTGGAGTTGGCCTGGTATTCGACCGGCAGGCGTGGCCCCTTGGCCAGCGTCGCATACAGAATCAACGCATTGGGCTTGGCCAGCAGCAGGCCGGTGGGGTTGCCCAGCGAATCGCGCACGATCTGGCCACCGGGCGGGTCCGGCGTTTCGCGGGTGTAGCCGCATGCACGCAGCGCCGCCCCGTTCAGCAGCGCGCGGTCATACAGGTGCAGCAGGAACACCGGCGTATCCGGTGCGATCTGGTTGAGCTCCTGCAGGGTCGGCAGGCGCTTCTCGTGGAACTGGGCGGCGGTGAAGCCCCCCACCACGCGCACCCATTGCGGCGCCGGGGTGCGATCGACCTGTGCCTTGAGCATGGCCATTGCATCGGCCAGCGAACGCAGCCCGTCCCAGCGCAGCTCCAGGTTGTAGTTCAGGCCACCACGGATGAGGTGGGTGTGACTGTCGTTGAGGCCGGGCACCAGTCGCCTGCCCTGCGCGTCGATGAGCGTGGCTTCGGCTCCCCAACCACGCATGATCTCTTCATCGCTGCCTACGGCGATGATGCGCCCTTCCTGTACGGCCAGCGCCTGTGCATGCGGACGGTGTGGATCGAGCGTGGTGATGCGGGCGTTGCGGATGACCAGTGTGTGCATGCGGCGCTCCTTGGGGGCGGAATCGAGGGCGGCGCCGGCCTGTCCGGCAAGGCCCAGCGCCACGGCAGCGCCGGTGCCCAGTACGACGCTGCGGCGGCCGGGATCGAGTGGCTCATGGTTCATGCGATGTCTCCGGGAAATACGGGGCTGTCCAGCGCCCAGGCTCCCGGCCCGGCCAGCGCGATGGCCAGCAGGACGAGGGTCCACATCAGGGGGTACTCGGCGCCTGCGCGCATCCAGAACCAGCCCTTGGGCACGGCCAGCAGCACAGTGAAGCCGATGAACGCCGCTGCGGCCAGCGCAGCGATGCGTGTCTGCCAGCCCAGCAGTACGGCCATTCCGGACAGCACCTGCAGCCCGGCCAGCAGCAATGGCAGAGGCGCCGCCGACGGCAGGCCGAAGCCACGCAGTTCGGCCGCGAAGCCGCCCAGGCCAGGGCCACCGAACCAGCCGAACAGCTTGCCCAGCGCGTGGGGCAGCAGGAAGCCGCCCGCCGCCACGCGCAGGATCAGCAGCGCCAGGTCGAGCCCCGGGTCCATGGTCAGTGCCCGCCTTCCTGGGCGCCGAACATGGTCTTGGCGTACTGGATGCCGATGCCATAACCGCCCGCGTGATCACGGGCGATGCCGGTGGTCAGGCCATAGGTCTCGCCGCGCGCCCAGTCGCGCTGCAGCTCCAGCAGGTACTGCACGCTGGTCATCGGCACCGCACCGGCCTGCACCATGCGAGCGACCGCGCGCTCGTGTGCTTCCACGCTGACATCGCCGCAGGCGTCGGTGATCACGTACACCTCGAAACCCTGCTCCAGCGCTGACAGCGCAGGCCCCACGATGCACACGCTGGTCCACAGCCCGGCCATCACCAGGCGACGCCTGCCGATGCGATTGATCTCATCGATCACCGGCTGGTCTTCCCAGGTGTTCATGGAGGTGCGATCGAACACCTTCTGCCCGGGGAAGATCACCGGCAGCTCCGGAAACATCGGGCCGGAGAACGAGGTCTCCGCGACCGTGGTCAGCACCACGGGCACATTGAAACCCTGCGCGCCCTTGCTGATCAGCGCGACGTTGTTGCGCAGCGCCGAGATGTCGATCGTGTGGGTTGCAAATGCCATCTGCGACTGGAAATCGATCAGGACCAGTGCGTGATCGGTGGGCGATAGCAGGCCTTTGGCAGGAATTGCGGTAGCGAGGCTCATGGATGGACTCCGTTGCGAACAAGGGCAGGGGGAAGGGACAGGGCTGCATCTCCAGCCAGGTACTGGCCGGGGCTGCAGCCGGTCTCCGCGCGGAAGCTGCGGACGAAATGGCTCTGGTCGAAGAAGCCCAGCTGCTGCGCCAGGCAGGACATCGGCAGTTGCACGACGGGCAGTAGCTGACGGGCACGCTCGATACGGCGGCGGCGCACGTAGCGCAGTGGGCTCGCGCCGGTTCCGGTGCGGAACAGCCGCACCAGATGGAAGCGGCTCACGCAGGCCGCGTCAGCCAGCTCGGTGACCCGCATCGGCTGTGACAGGTGTTCATCGATGTAATGCAGCGCACGCTGCAGAGCGGCAGCCTGCCGGGGCGGCAGCGCCGCGACGGTCGGAACAGGGCGGGATACGGTAGCCATGGAGGGGTGCCACGACGGGGTGCCCCATGGTGCGGGGCGCCGGCACGATGCCCTACCCCCGACGGACGAGGGCAGCACCTACCCGAATGGGGGAGACCGTCGCTCCAGCACACGTCGTCCGAACAGCCGCGCGTCCAGCGAATAGGCACCCGGCCCAAGTGCCAGCAGGGCCAACGGCAGCAACGCCAGGGCCCACGGCACGGACTGCCAGAACAGGCACGGCACGGCCAGCAGCGCCGACAGCGGCGTCAGCACCCCCAGCAGCAGCGACAGGGCGACCAGCAGGCAGGCAGCCGTCAGCCAGCCCGCGTCGGACGGGCGCACGCACAGCGCTGCGACCATGCACAGCCGCAGCCACAACAGGCCGGCGCCGGGACCGCGGTCAGGAAACATCACGAACAGGCGCTGCATGGAGAGTCTCTGTGGTCCATGCCGGCGTGATAGCCGAGTGCCGCGGCAGGCGCCTACCCCGTTCGGGTCACCCCGCCCTGCCCCGCACCTGCGAGAATGCGCTGCATGCATGGCTGCCCCTTCCCTTCCCTGCGTCGCCTGACGGCGTTGCTGATGTGCCTGCTGCTGTGCATCGCCCTGCCCGCCCACGCCGTGCAGCGCCCGGCAGTGAGCAGCGGGCTGCCCGGCTACGAGCACACCGCCTGGCGGGTGGGACAGGGCGCACCCGGCGATATCTGGGACATCGCCCAGGATCGCGACGGCCTGCTCTGGCTGGCCACCGGCTCCGGGCTGTACCGCTTCGACGGGCGTCGCTTCGAGCGGCAGCCCGCACCGCCCGGCAGCCGATTTCCCTCCACCAACATGGTCACCCTGGTGCCCGGCGATGGCGATGCGCTGTGGATCGGCTATTTCCAGGCGGGCATCAGCCAGTTCGCCAATGGCCAGCTGCGCAACTTCGGGCGCGCGGAAGGGGTTCCGGTCGGCGTGGTGCCGCGCTTCAGCCGCGACCAGCAGGGGCGCCGCTGGGCCGCCATCAACGGCGGGCTGCGCTGGTTCGACGGCAAGCGCTGGCGGCCGCCACCGGCCAGCACAGGCCTGCCCGAGCGGCGCGTGCAGTGGGTCCTGCAGGACAGCCGCAATACCTTCTGGGTGCTGGCCGACCTGAAGATCTGGAAACGCGCGCCGGGTGCCGTCCGCTTCGAGGACACCGGCATCGCTGTCTCGCAGATGGCCACGTTGGTGGAGAGCCCGCTGGGCGAGGTGTGGCTGGCCGACCGCGTGCGCGGCACCTCGCCGCTGGCCAACGCGGAGGGTGTGCTGCCACAGCACGAGCGCGAAGCACGCCGCCTGCCGGAGCTGGTCGCTGCGCGGCTGCAGTTCACCGCTGATGGCGCGCTGTGGGCGACGATGAGCCCGCACGGTGGGGTCGCCAGGGTCACGTTCGATGGCAGGCGCGCCGTGCGCATGGAACGTTTCGATTCACCGGATGGCCTGACCGCAACGTCGGCCGTGCCGATCATGGCCGACCGCGAAGGCAATATCTGGGTCGGCACCAATCTCGGCCTCAACCGCTTCCGCGCGCGCAGCGTGAGGACGCTGTCGGCCGGTCCTGCCGATCCGTATCGCTCGCTGGTCCGTGCCAGCGATGGCCGCGTGTATGGCTACGGCGAGGATCTGGCACCTTATGACCTGCGCCGGGAGCTGCTCGACGGCAGTGGCGCGCAACTGAAAGCCGCTGCACGCGGCGCGCCGACGCCGATCTGGCAATTCGACTGGGTCAATCTCGCGCGCACGCGTAACGGCCGGACCGCACGGATCGCACTGCCGGCGCCGTTCACCGGCCAGCCACTGCACGCGCTGCTGTTTCCCGATGACGAGCAGGCCTGGGTCTGTACCGGCGAGCGCGGCGTGCTGCATTACGCGCAGGGCCGTTGGCAGCGCGAAACGCGCCTGCCCGAGCAGGCCTGTTCCTCCCTGGCAATGGACGACAACGGCCAGCTGCTGCTGGGGTATGCCGATGGCCGTCTGCGCCACCTGGGTGATCACACGATCGAGACGTTCGGTGCCACGCAGGGGCTGTCGGTGGGGCCGGTGACTGCCCTGCTGCGGCAGCGCGATCTGTTGCTGGTCGCTGGCGAATCGGGCCTGGCCGCACGCCTGGGCGGCGGACGCTTCATGCCGGTACGCACGGACCTGGCGGGTGTGCTCGAAGGCATCACCGGCATGGTGGCCGATGCACAGGGCCGGCTCTGGCTCAACGGCAGCCGCGGCTTGGTGCGCCTGGACAGCGCGCATCTGCGGCACGCGCTGCGCGCCGGCCTGCCGGTGACGCCGCGCCTGTTCGATGCCGTGGACGGCATGCCGGGGGTCGCCCTGCAGAGCGGTCCGATCTCCACGGCGGTGCTGGCCGGTGACGGGCTGCTCTGGCTGGCCACCAACCAGGGCCTGGCATGGCTGGACACGACCCGTGCGCACGTCAACAGCATGGCGCCGAGCGTCCGCATCGGCGATGTGCTGTACGGCAACGTGCACGAACCATTGCGTGACGATCTGCGCCTGCCCGCCGGTACCACCCAGCTGCAGATCGACTACGTGGCCCTGTCACTGGCCCGGCCCGAGCGCAACCGCTATCGCTATCGACTGTCGGGTGTCGACGAGGGCTGGCAGGACGCCGGCAGCAGTACCCGCGCCTACTACACCAACCTGGCTCCCGGTACCTACCGCTTCGAGGTGGAGGCCGCCAACGAAGACGGCATCTGGAGCCGGGTGCCGGCGCATCGCAGCTTCCGCATCGCACCGACCTTCATGCAGACGGTCTGGTTCAAGCTGCTGTGCGCGCTGCTGGTGCTGGCGGTGCTGGTGATGGCCGTACGGATCCGCAGCGGACAGCTGGCCGCGCTGTTCCGGGCCCGGCTGCAGGAGCGCAACGGCGAACGCGAGCGCATCGCCCGTGACCTGCATGACACGCTGCTGCAGGGCAGCCAGGGCCTGATCCTGCGCCTGCACGCGATCAGCCAGTCACCACAGACACCGGAAACCGTGCGCAGCCAGCTGGAATCGGCGATGCAGCTGGCCGAACGCAATCTGGCCGAGGGCCGCGAACGGGTCAACGCCCTGCGCGACGGTCCCTTCGCGGGTCGTGATCTGGCCTCGGCCCTGGCCGATGTGCACGCTGAGTACGCCGGCCAGGGCACCAACCCACTGCGCCTGACCGTGGAAGGCACCCCGCCCCGCCTGCAGCCGGATGCTGCCGAGGAGGTGTTCCTGATCGGCCGCGAGGCGATCCGCAATGCATTGCGGCATGCGCACGCCAGCGCCATCGAGGTCGAGCTGTCCTACGGTGCCCGCTGCTTCCTGCTGCATGTCCGCGATGACGGCGTTGGCATTGCCGACGACCATGCCGGTGCCGGCCACTGGGGGCTGCAGGGCATGCGCGAGCGCGCGCAGCGGCTGGGCGCGGCGCTGAAGCTGTGGACGCGGCCCGGCCTGGGCACTGAAGTGGCGCTGTCGGTCCCCGCGCGCCGCCTCTATCACCGAAGGCCGTCGCGCTGGCGCTGGCCCTGGAGCAGACCTGACCATGACTGAGCTCTCCCCTCCCATCGGCGTGCTGGTGGTCGATGACCACCCGCTGCTGCGCGACGGCCTGGCGGCCCTGCTCGGCGCCCAGCCGGACCTGCGGCTGCTGGGCGAAGCTGCCGACGGTGAAGAAGCCATCGCGCAGTACCAGCATCTGCAACCGGACGTGGTGCTGATGGACCTGCAGATGCCCCGGCTGGACGGTGTCGAGGCCATCATGCGGATCCGCGCGCTCGACCCGCGTGCCCGCATCATCGTGCTGACCACCTACCGCGGCGACGTGCGCGCGGTGCGCGCCCTGCAGGCCGGTGCCAGCGCCTACCTGCTCAAGGACATGCTGCGCCATGAACTGATCGATACCATCCGCATGGTGGCCGGTGGTCGCCGTGCGCCTATTCCACCCGCGGTGGCCGCCAGCATCGCCGCGCACGTGGTGGAGGACCGGCTGTCGCCGCGCGAAACCGAGGTGCTGCGGCATGTTGCCGGCGGACTCTCGAACAAGCGCATCGGCGAACGCATGCAGATCTCGGAGCAGACGGTGAAAGCGCACATGAAGAGCCTGATGGACAAGCTGGGCGTCGGCGACCGCACCCATGCGGTCACCCAGGCCCTGCGCCGCGGCATCATCAGCCTGGACGACAGCGGCCACGATTGACGCGCGGCTGCGCGCGCAGCGCTCAGCGCAGGCGGATCAGCAGGCTGCCACCGGCACAGAGCGTCGCCAGCCATGCCACCCCATGCCACCCCCACTGCGCCAATGCCAGGCTGCCAAGTGCCCCTCCGGCCGCCATGCCGATGAACATGCCGGTGAACAGCACTGCATTGAGACGGCTGCGTGCGGCGGGCGCCAGGCCATACACCAGTGTCTGGTGGGCCACCAAAGCCGACTGGAAGCCGAAATCGAACAGCAGTGCGCTGGCCACCAGCAGCGGCAGCAGTGCCGCTGCGGGCAGCCACGATTCGGCGAGCAGCAGTGCAAAGCCAAGCAATGCCACCATGATCGCCAGGCGTGCCACTGCGGGGCTGCCCAGCCTGTCGGCGAAGCGACCGGCGAACGGCGCCGCCAGCGCGCCCGCCGCACCGGCAATACCGAAGGCGCCGGCGGCAGCACTGCCCAGTCCCAGACGCGCATGCAGCATCAGCGCCAGGGTTGACCAGAACGCGCTGAAACCCACCGCCAGCAACGACTGGCTCGCCACCGCCCGGCGCAGCTGCGGCTGCTCCCGCCACAGCGACAGCAACGAGCCCAGCAGCGCCGGATAGCGCAGGGTGCTGGTGGGTGCGAAGCGGGGCAGTGCACGCGCCATCACCACCCCCATCGCCGCCACGGACACGGCCGCCAGCACGAACTGGGTGCGCCAGCCCCAGGCCTCGGCCACCATCCCGCTGACCACGCGCGACAGCAGGATGCCCAGCAGCAGACCGGTCATCACCCGTCCGACCACCTGCCCGCGTTGCGCATCCGGTGCCAGCGCCGCAGCGGCAGGCACGATGTCCTGGGCCAGCGTTGCCATCAACCCGACCAGCAGGCTGGCCATCAGCAGGCCCGGCAGGTGCCCCGCCCCGGCCGCTGCGGCAAGTGCAACCGACAGCAGCGCGGACTTCAGCAGGATCAGCGACCGGCGGTCGAAACGATCCCCCAAGGGCGCCAGCAGCAGGATGCCCAGCGCATAGCCGAGCTGGGTCAGGGTCGGCACCAGACCCGCCGCGCGCTCGCCCGCGGACAGGTCCTGGGCGATCAGTCCCAGCATCGGCTGGCTGTAATAGAGCGATGCCACCGAAAACCCGGCACCGGCCGCCATCGCCAGTACCAGGGAGGTGGAAGGAACCACGACCGGCGGGGCGGTCACGGAAAGCGTGGGGGTGGACATCAGCAACTCCAGTCAGGGAACGGGAGGTAGCCTGCGCCTATTCGCCTCACGTCTGTAGTAGGATCAAATGAATACTTTTCATACATGGTGCGTATGATGGACATGGCCCCGGGCGCCGACCGGCTCGACCTGCTGCGCACCTTCCTGCGCATCGTCGACGCCGGCAGCCTGTCTGCCGCCGCCGCGCAGCTGGGTACCACCCAGCCCACCGTGAGCCGCCGCCTGCAGGCACTGGAACGGCAACTGGGCCTGCGACTGCTGCACCGGTCCACGCATGGTCTGCAGCTGACCGAGGAGGGCATGCGCTGCCAGCGGCACGCGCAGCGGGTGGTGGAAGAATGGGAAACGCTCCAGGCCGAACTGCAGGGACAACCCGACGTGCTGCGTGGGCGCCTGCGTGTGATGGTGCCGCATGCGTTTGGACAGGCACAGCTGCTGCCGACCATGCTCGCCTTCCTCGCCCGGCATCCACAGTTGAGCCTGGAGTGGATCCTCGAAGACCGGCGCCCGGACTTCATTGCCGAGGGCGTCGACTGTGCGGTGCGGGTCGGCCCGGTGGACGAGCCACGCATGGTCGCGCTGCCGCTGGCCGAAGTCCCACGCATCGTGGTCGCCGCGCCTTCGCTGGTCGATCCCGATGCGGTGACCACCGCTGCACAGGCGCAGGCATTGCCCTGGATCTCCCTCGTCACCTACTACCGCGAACGCCTGCTGCTGTACGACGCACGCGGGCGTGCCCACACACTGTCGATCACGCCGCGCCTGCTCAGTGACAACCTGTTCGTGGTCCAGCAGGCGGCGCGTGCGGGCCTGGGTGCGGCGGTGGTATCGGCCTGGCTGGTCGCCGAGGATCTGGCGCACGGCCGCCTGGTCCAGTTGTTGCCGGGCTGGGAAGCGCCGCCCCTGCCGGTGCATGTGGTGTTTCCTGCCGCGCGCCAGCAGCCGGCGCGGCTGCGCGCCTTCATCGATGCGATGAAGGCCGCCCTGCCGCAGCTGCATGGCATGCGGCCGACTCCCGGTCTCAGTTCAACCGCGCCTTGATCAACGGTCGGAGCAGGTAGTTCAGGACGCTGCGCTTGCCGGTCAGGATGTCCACATCCGCCACCATGCCGGGAATGATCGGCAGGGCCTCGCCGTGCCGCCGCAGCTGGCTGCCATCGGTGCGGATCAGCACCTGGTAGAACGATTCCTTGCCCCGCGGCGTATCCTCCTCGATGGTATCGGCACTGATCTGCTCGACGGTGCCGCTGAGTTCGCCGTAGATGGTGTAGTCATAGGCTGTGATCTTGACCTTGGCCGGCATGCCCGGCACCAGGAACGCGACGTCGCGCGGCTTGACGCGGGCTTCCACCAGCAGCCGTTCCTCCACCGGAATCACCTCCATGATCGGCTCGCCGGGAGGAATCACGCCACCGCGGGTATTGATCAGCACCGTGTTGACCCGCCCACGCACGGGCGACAGGATCTCGGTGCGCCGCAGCTGGTCCTGCCGCTGGTGAACGATCGGCTCCAGTGCGGACAACTCCGCCTTCAGCTTGGAGCGTTCGGTATAGGCTTCCTGGAAATAGGTGTTGCGCAACTCGCTGAGCTTGCCGGTCAACGTGGCGATTTCCTGGGTCAGCTTCAACTCTTCCATCTGGCTGACGGCGTTGCGCGCGACCAGCGGCCGCACGATCCGCAGCTGGTCGCGCGCGATCGACAGCTGCTGGCCGATGGCTGCCGAACTCTGCTGCAATGTCGCACGGCGGGACTGGTACAGCTCCCGCTCCGAACGTGCCAGCGCGCTCCCGGCTGGAATGTCGTCCGGGAACTCGATGGCACCTTTGCCCAGCACCTCCGCATCCAGTCGCGCGATTGCGGCTCGCAGCACCTGCGACTGGTTGGCCGATTCCTCGTAGTTGGTGCGGAAGTGGGTTTCCTCCAGCCGCACCAGCGGCTGGCCCACTTCGACCAGGTCTCCCTCCTTCACCAGCAGGCGATCGAGGATGCCGCCTTCCAGGCTCTGGATCTTCTGCATGCGGCTGTACGGCACCACCCTTCCCTCGCCACGGGTCACCTGGTCCAGCTGCGCAAGCGCGGCCCAGCCCACGGCGATGGCCACCGTCGCCAGCAGCACCCACAACAGCGGTCGGTACACGGGATGGGTGGACGCCAACAGCGGATCCGCAAGCTCGCGCCGCAGGCGCTGCGAACGCTTCTGCCGCTCAACCATGATGTCCCCCTGCGACCGCGGCGATCGGCTGGACCTGGTTGCCCTGCACCACCTGCTCCAATGGGCCGTCCATGATGATCCTGCCGTTGCGCATCACCACGGCACGCTCGACGAGGGCCAGCATGCTGCGCTTGTGGGTGGTCAGTACCAGCGTGCGCTGGCCGAGCCAACGCTGCAGGAACTGGATGACATGGGTCTCGCTCTGCTGGTCGAAGGCGGCGGTGGGCTCATCCAGCAGCACGACAGGCGGATCCTGCAGGATCACCCGGGCCAGGCCGATGGCCTGGCGCTGGCCACCGGACAGGCTGCCGTTGCCCATCACCAGCTGGTCCAGCCCCAACGGATTGCCGCGCACGAAAGGCCCCATGCCCACCGCGTCCAGCGCCTCCAGCAGCTCCTCATCCCGCCAGGCGGCACCTTCCAGATTGAGGTTGTCGCGCAGGCTGCCATGGAACAGCGCCACGTCCTGCGGCAGATAGCCGATGTTGCGTGCGCGGTCACCGGGATCGATCTGTGCCAACGCCACGTCGTCCAGCAACAGGCGTCCCTGCTGCGGCGTCACCAGTCCGGACAGCACGCGCAGCAGGCTGGACTTGCCCGCACCGTTGCCCCCCAGCAGCGCCACCCGCTGCCCAGACGCGATGGACAGCGCCTGCACGTCGACCACCCACGGCCCTTCGCCCAGCGCCAGGCGGACATCGTGCAGCTGGTAGGCACCCTGCAGGCGCGCCCGGTGCACGAAGCGGGCACCCTGTGGGCGCTCCTGCTCGGCGCCCATCAACTGGTCCAGCCCCTCCATGGCGACGCGGGTGTGCTGCCAGCGCCCCAGCACCGCCGCAACCTGCGCCAGCGGCGCGATCGCCCGCGATGACAGGATCGAGCACGCCACCAGTGCGCCCACGGTCATCGCACCATCATTGATGCGGTAGACACCGAAGGCGACCACACCCACATACGCAAGCTGCTGCACCACGGCCGCGCCATGGCTGAGGCTGGCGGTGAGCGTACTTGTCTTCAACGCCGTTCCCGCCAGCTGCGCCGTCAGGCTTTCCCAGTGCTTCAGGCTGCGGCCTTCGGCACGGGTGGCCTTCACTGATTCCAGGTGTTCAAAGGCCTCCAGCAGCACGCTGTTCTTCATCGCCCCTTCGCGCAGATTCTGCCGCGACAGCTCACCCAGCCGGCGCTGCGCGAGCACGCCCGGCAGCACCATCAGGACACAGGCCACCACCGGCACCCAGACCACATGCCCACCGATCAGCGCGATCAGCAGCAGGAACACGAACACGAACGGCAGGTCGCTGAGCAGCGCAGCGGTGGACGAGGTGAAGAAATCACGCACGCCCTCAAACTCGCGTACCTGGGTACTGAATGCCCCCATCGACGCCGGCTTGGCGTTGATCCGGGTACCCAGCACGCGGGCGAACAGCAGCGTTCCCAGCTGCAGGTCCATGCGCTTGCCGAGCACATGCAGCAGCTGCCCGCGCAGGACGCGCAGCACCCCTTCGATGATGACCGCCAGGGCAACGCCACTGGCCAGCACCCACAGCGTGTCGAACGCTGCCACCGGCACCACCCGGTCATAGACCTGCATGGCGAAGATCGCCGTCGCGATGGCCAGCAGGTTGGCCACGAATGCGGCCGCCCCCACCTCGACATAGGAGCGCCACAGCTGACGCAGTGGCCCGTAGAACCAGTGCTCGCCCCGGCCCGCAGCGAAATCGCCGACCCGGCCATCCGAGCGGAAGCGCGGTTTGGCGAACACGGCCGTACCACTGTACAGCGCCTGCAGTGCCTGCAACGGCATGGCCTGTGTGCCACCCTCGGCCTGTGGCACCTCCACCTGCGCCTGGTCATCGCTGATCGCCGTCAACAACAGCGTGTTGCCATTGTTCAGCAGCAGCAGGACCGGCAGCAGATAGGCGTCGATGTCGGTCAGCTCGAAGGCCTCCACGCGCGCGTTCAGGTCCGCCCGCCGCAGCGCGCGTGGCACCCGCTGCAATGGCAGCCGCCCCTGCTCCAGAGCAATGCCGTCAACCAGCTCGGCAGCACCCAGTGGCCGGCCCAGCCGCTCGCACAGCAGCAGCAGGCCATCCTGCAGCGGGTCGCGCGGCGTGTTGCCGCTGCCGGTGGTAGTCGATTCAATGCGCGGCGTCTGCATGCGTCCTCCCTCCAAGCAACTCACCCAGCTGCCCGATCTGGGCGGCAGCGCGATAATCGATACGGACCCGCTCCATGCGCAGAGTTGCCAGCTGGCGTTCGGCCTCCATCCGCTCGCGCTGCACGCTGAGCAGATCGATGATGTCGCGGCGTCCGACCTGGAACTGGTCGTGATACAGGCCGCCGACGTGCGTGGACTCCTCCACCTGTTGCTGCAGCGCCTGCTCACGCAGTACCAGCGCATCGGCGTTGTCGAACAAGGTACGCATCTTGCGCCGCAGATCACGGCGGGTGGCGTCGGTACTCCACTGCGCCGCCTCCAGTCGCTGCCGGGCCGCCGCCGGCCGCTGGAAATTGCTGAAGCCGCGCAGGACATCCATGCGCAGGCGCAGCGAAACCACCGAATCGTTCTCCATCTGCCCGCCGATCTCGCGGCGCAGCGCCGATGCCTCCACGTTGAGCTGTGGCTTCAATGCCGCGCGCGATTCGGCCAGCTCCGCCTCGGCTGCCGCGGCATCCTCGCGCGATTCCCGCAGCAGCGGCGCGGCCTCGATCGCTGCGTCCAGGCCGTCATGCTGCCATGCCCTCTTTCCGTCAGGCAGGTCGGGCGCCTGCAGCGGGCCAGCGTCCCGGCCCAGCAGCAGGGCCAGCTGGTTGTTGGCATCGCGCAACGCGCCTTCCTCGAACGCCAGCTGGTCCTGTCCGCGCGCGAACTCCAGCTGCGCGCGATCCAGCTCGGTGCGGTCAGCGTAGCCACTGCCGCTGCGGTCGCGGGCCATGCCGCGGACGCCCTCGATCCGCTGCAGGAAGTCACGCACGGCCGCCACTCTTTCGCGTGCGACCAGCACGTCCAGATAGGTCTCGATGATATCCAGCGCCGCGTCGTCGCGGGCGACTTCCAGTGCTGCCAGATGACGGCGCTGGGTCGCACTTGCGGCCTCGACCTGGCTGCGCGTCCGGCCCCAGTCGAACAGCATCTGCGACAGCGTGACGTCGTACACCATCTCGGACATGTGTCCAGCCTGCGGTCCGCCGGAGACCTGCAGCGCGGGAAAGTAGCCCCCCCGCGCGATCTTCACGTCGGTGCCTGCCCGTTCCGCTTCGCTCAGCGCCGCACGCACCCGGGGATGGATCGCCAGTCCGGTCTGCACAGCCTGCTCCACACTCATTGCACTGGCCCCCGCCGGCAGGCCGCACAGCAGGAGGAGCGCGAACGCTCCCCCCGCCCACCGCCTTCGGCTCCGCCGTTGCGGCATCAGGCCACCACCTGCACCGAGTTGTCCTCCACCAGCAGCGTGGTGCTGCCAAAGGTGTACACGTCGTAGGTCACACCATTGATCAGCTGCGTGGTTCCGGTGTTGACCGCACCGATGACGTTCAGCACATCGTTGTTCTCGCCGGTGATCTGCAGGGTGTCGTTGCCATCGGTGATCGCCGCCACCTCCGCCGCCGTGAGGGTGAGCACGCTGCCCGAATCTCCCGTGCCCAGATCGATGCGCTCGATGTTGCTGAGCGTGCCCACACCGACCGAGTTGTAGTCCAGGTCGATGCCATTGGCCAGGATCAGGGTGTCGAAACCAGCCCCGCCATCGATGCTGACGAAGTTGGTGGCGGTGACCTGGATCGCATCGTCACCGTTGCCGGCGACCACGTGATCGCCGCTGCCGACGTTGAAGATCAGATCGCTGCCATCGCCGCCGTTGATGTGCTCGGAACTGCCGTTGGCGCCGGACAGTACGTCATTCCCGGATGTACCGTTGACATCGATCTGACCGATGTTCAACGACAGGCCGTTCGGACTCAGCGTGACGCCGTAGGCAGCGCTGTCGTTGCCATTGGAATCGGTAGATACCAGATTGAAGGATATCTGCGACCCAAGGTTGAGGATATCGGTGATGTTCAACCCGAGCTGGCTGAGGATGGTCGGACTGAGCAGGTTCAGCGAGAAGTTGCCGGAGGAATCGGCCTGGATCGGCAGCAGCTCGACGTTCAGGGCGGGCGTGATCACCCGGATCACCACGCTCGAATCCGGCTCGGTGGTGCCACTGAAGCCAAAGCGCGGATTGAGGGGGTTGAGGCTGACGTCCACGCCGAAGTTGCCGATGGTGACCGGCTGTTCGATGCTGGTGCCGATGCCGATGCTGGCCACGTTGCTCGGATTGCCAGCCGGATCACTGCCGACGACCGAGACCTGTGCATTGAGCAGCTGGTCCCAGGTGAAGTCGATATCCAGATCGGTGAGCAGATTCAGCGACGCCAAGCCACTGTTGTCGGCGGTGACCGTCGCCGTGGCCGTCACACCTCCTACCGTCAGCGTGACCGTCAACTCGGTGCCCGGTTCGGCGGAAATGGTCAGCAGATTGCCGACCAGCGACAGCACCGGGGTTGCGGGTGGAACCGTATCGATGGTGAAGGCTTCCGGCGCCGATGCGGTGCCACCGGCGACTTCGGCGGTGATGGTCGATGCGCCTTCCGGGAACGGCCCCATGCCAGCGGGCGGCGTCAAGGTCACGGTCACCGAACCGGCCGCGATGTCCGCAGCGGTCAGGGTGTGGCTGACATCGGCCTCGTAGCCGTTCTGGCCCGCGAACCTGACGGTGATGACCTGCCCGACCTGCATCGTCGGGCGAACGGTCACGTCGACCTGGATGCCGTCGCCGATTTCCGCAGCATTGATCCACGTGTCGGCGGCCTCCGGCACGCTGATGTCCGGTGGCGCAAGATCGGGGGCATTGATCGTCGCCGGACCGCTGGTATTGCCCGCCAGATCGATCGCCACCGCAGAGATCAGCTCGCCGGCAATCAACGGTGGTGCGAACGGCAGGCTGAAGTTGCCGCTGCCATCCACATTGACGGTGATCGGATTCGCGGTGTCTCCATTGACCACAATCCGGACCTGGCTGTTGGGCTCGGCCGTGCCGCTCAGCAGCGTACCGTCAGCACTCACGCTGAGCAGCGGCGCCGGCGGCGCCACGGCGTCCACCGTGGTGGTGGCCGGGCCGCTGTTGTTGCCCGCCGCATCCTGGGCCACCGCGTTGATCACGGTGCCATCGGGCAGCGGCGCTCCAGGGGTGAAGCTCCAGTTGCCGCTGCCATCGGCGGTGGTTTCGCCGATGGGATCGCCGTTGCCATCGGTCAGGATCACTGTTGCACCGGCTTCAGCGGTGCCAGTGATGACACTGCCGTTGCTCGGGTCGATCACCGGTGCCGGCGGCGCCACCGCATCCACCGTGGTGGTGGCCGGGCCGCTGCTATTGCCCGCCGCATCCTGGGCCACCGCATTGATCACGGTGCCGTCGGGCAGCGGCGCTTCAGGAGTGAAGCTCCAGTTGCCGCTGCCATCGGCGGTGGTCTGCCCGATCGGATCGCCGTTGCCATCGGTCAGGATCACTGTTGCACCGGCTTCAGCCGTGCCGCTGATGACGCTGCCGTTGCTCGGATCGATCACCGGGGCCGGCGGCGCCACAGCGTCCACCGTGGTGGTGGCCGGGCCACTGCTATTGCCCGCCGCATCCTGCGCCACCGCGTTGATCACGGTGCCATCGGGCAGCGGCGCTCCAGGGGTGAAGCTCCAGTTGCCACTGCCATCGGCGATAGCTTGCCCGATCGAATCGCCATTGCCATCGGTGAGGATCACCGTGGCGCCGGCTTCAGCCGTACCGCTGATGACACTGCCATTGCTCGGATCGATCACCGGGGCCGGCGGCGCCACCGCATCCACCGTGGTGGTGACCGGGCCGCTGTTGTTGCCGGCCGCATCCTGCGCGATGGCATTGATGACGGTGCCGTCGGGCAGCGGCGTAGCCGGGGTGAAGCTCCAGTTGCCGCTGCCATCGGCGATGGCTTCGCCGATGGGATCACCGTTGCCGTCGGTCAGGATCACCGTCGCGCCGGCTTCGGCGGTACCGCTGATCACCGTGCCGTTGCTGGCATCGAGCGTCGGCGCCGAGGGCGCGACCGCATCGACGGTCGTGCTGACCGGGCTGCTGTTGTTGCCGGCCGCGTCGCGCGCCAGTGCATTGATGACGGTGCCATCGGGCAGAGGCGTGCCGGGCGTGAACGACCAGTTGCCACTGCCATCGGCGATGGTCTGCCCAATCGGAATACCGTTGCCGTCAGTGAGGATCACTGTCGCACCGGCTTCGGCGGTGCCGCTGATGACGCTGCCGTTGCTCGCGTCGATCGTCGGTGCCGGCGGCGCGACCGAATCGACCGTGGTACTGGCCGGGCCGCTGCCGTTGCCCGCCGCATCCTGTGCCACCGCAGTGATCACCGTGCCATTCGGCAACGGTGTAGCCGGCGTGTAGCTCCAGTTGCCGGCGCCATCGGCGGTGGTTTGGCCGATCGGGTTGCCACTGCCATCGGTCAGGATCACTGTGGCACCGGCTTCGGCTGTACCGCTCACCACACTGCCGTTGCTCGGGTCGAGCACCGGCGCCGGCGGCGCCACCGTATCCACGGTGGTCGTGGCCGGGCCACTCGCGTTGCCTGCCGCATCCTGGGCCACCGCCGTGATCACGGTGCCATCGGGCAGCGGCGTGCCGGGCGTGAACGACCAGTTGCCACTGCCATCGGCGGTGGTCTGCCCGATCGGATCGCCATTGCCATCGGTCAGGACCACCGTCGCGCCGGCTTCGGCGGTACCGCTGATCACCGCACCGTTGCTGGCGTTGATCACCGGCGCCGGCGGCGCCACCGCATCGACGGTGGTACTGGCGGGGCCGCTGCTGTTGCCGGCCGGGTCCGTCGCGATGGCGTTGACCACCGTGCCATCGGGCAATGGCGTGGCCGGAGTGAAGCTCCAGTTGCCGGCGCCATCGGCGGTGGTCTGGCCGATCGGGTTGCCGCTGCCATCGGTGAGGATCACCGTGGCACCGGCTTCGGCCGTACCGCTTACCACACTGCCGTTGCTCGGGTCGATCACCGGCGCCGGCGGTGCGACCGCGTCCACCGTGGTGCTTGCCGGGCCACTGGTGTTGCCCGCCGCATCCTGGGCGACCGCGGTGATCACCGTGCCGTCCGGCAGCGCTGTGGCGGGGGTGAAGCTCCAGTTGCCGCTGCCATCGGCCGTGGTCTGCCCGATCGGGTTGCCGTTGCCATCGGTGAGAATCACTATCGCACCGGCTTCGGCAGTGCCGCTGATCACCACGCCGTTGCTGGCGTTGATGACCGGTGCCGGCGGTGCCACCGCATCCACGGTGATGCTGGCCGGGCCACTGCTGTTGCCGGCCGGGTCCGTCGCGATGGCGTTGACCACCGTGCCGTCGGGCAATGGCGTGGCCGGGGTGAAGCTCCAGTTACCGCTGCCATCGGCCGTGGTCTGCCCGATCGGAGTGCCGCTGCCGTCGGTCAGCGTCACGGTGCTGTTCGGTTCGGCGGTACCGGTGAGGACGTTGCCATTGCTGGCATTGACGACCGGCGTTGGCGGCGCCACCGCATCGACCGTGGTGCTGCCCTGCGGGCCGGTGTTGCCGGCCGCGTCCTGCGCGACCGCGTTGACCACCGTCCCGTCAGGCAGTGCCGTGGCCGGGGTGAAGCTCCAGTTGCCGCTGCCATCGGCCGTGGTCTGTCCGATCGGGTTGCCGTTGCCATCGGTGAGGATCACCGTGGCGCCGGCCTCGGCGGTGCCGGTGATCGTCGTGCCATTGCTCGGTTCGAGCACGGGGGCCGGCGGCGGCAGCGCATCGACGGTGATGGCCGCCTGGGGACCGGTATTGCCGGTGGCATCGGTGGCGGTCGCCACGATCACCGTCCCGTCCGGCAGCGGCGTGCCGGGAGTGAAGCTCCAGTTGCCACTGCCGTCGGCGGTGACCTGGCCAATCGGATTGCCGCTGCCGTCGGTCAGGATGACCGTGCTGCCAGCTTCGGCAGTACCACTGACGGTGGTGCCGTTGCTGGGATCGATGACCGGCGCCGGCGGCGCACTGGCATCGACAGAGACGGTAGCCGGCGGACTGGTATTGCCAGCCGCGTCCACCGCCACGGCCGTGACGCCGGTGCCATCGGGCAGCGGGGTGGCCGGCGTGTAGCTCCAGTTGCCGCTGCCATCGACGGTGACCTCCGCGATCAGACCACCGTTGCCGTCAGTGAGGATGATCGTGCTGTTGGGCTCGGCGGTGCCGCTGACCGTGTTGCCGTTGCTGGGATTCAGCACCGGCGTCGCCGGTGGCAGCGCGTCCACGGTGATGCTGGTCGCGCCGCTGGTATTGCCAGAGGCATCGGTGGCGGTCGCGCTGACGACGCTGCCATCGGGCAGCGGCGTAGCGAGCGGGAACGACCAGTTGCCGTTGCTGTCGACCGGGGCCTGACCGAAGGGATTACCGCTGCCATCGATCAACGTGACGACACTGCCCGGCTCGGCCGTGCCAGTGAGCGTGATGCCATTGCTCGGGTTGACCACGGGTGCGGCAGGTGCGACGGCATCGACCGTGATCGACGAAGGCGCACTGGTGTTGCCGGTGGCATCGGTGGCCGTGGCGTTGATCACGGTGCCATCAGGAAGCGGCGTCGCCGGAGTGAAGGTCCAGTCGCCAAAGCCATCGGCGGTGACCTGCGCAATGAGATTGCCATTGCCGTCGGTGAGCGTCACCGTGCTTCCCGGCTCGGCAGTGCCTACGATCAGGGTGCCATTGCTGACGTCGAGCACGGGCGCCGACGGCGCCTGCGAGTCGATGGTGACGCTGCTGCCGACGCTGGCGTTGCCGGAGCCATCCACTGCCACGGCGTTGACCACCGTCCCGTTGGGCAGCGGCGTGGCGGGCGTGTAGCTCCAGTTGCCGCTGCCATCCACCGTTACGCTGGCAATCGGATCACCATTGCCATCGGTGAGGATCACCCTGCTGCCAGGCTCGGCGGTACCAGTGACGGCGCTGCCGTTGCTCAGGTTCAGCACAGGCGCGGCCGGTGGCACCGCATCCACCGTGGTGCCCCCCTGCCCGCCGGTGTTGCCTGCCGCGTCGGTGGCGGTGGCATTGATCACGGTGCCGTCCGGCAGTGGCGTGGCCGGGGTGAAGCTCCAGTTGCCGTTGCCGTCAGTGGTGGTCTGGCCTATCGCAGTGCCGCTGCCATCAGTCAGCGTCACGGTACTGCCGGGTTCGGCGGTACCGCTGATGCTCGTGCCGTTGCTGGGGAGGACGACCGGGGCGGCCGGAGCGACCGCGTCGACGATGATGCTGGCGCCGGGGCCGGTGTTGCCGGTGGCGTCGGTGGCACTGGCGTTGACCACGGTGCCGTTCGGAAGCGGCGTGGCCGGGGTGAAGCTCCAGTCACCATTGCCGTCGGCGGTGACCTGCCCGATCGGATTACCGTTGCCATCGGTCAAGGTAACCGTGCTGCCGGGCTCGGCGGTTCCGCTGAGCGTGGTGCCGTTGCTGGCCTCGAGTATGGGCGCGGCAGGCGGCTGCGAATCCACGGTGACCGTTGCCGGCGGGCTGCTGTTGCCTGAGGCATCCTGGGCAACCACCGTGACCACCGTGCCATCGGGCAGCGGCGTGCCGGGGGTATAGCTCCAGTTGCCACTGCCATCGACGGCGACTTCCGCAATCGGATTGCCGTTGCCGTCGGTCAGCACCACCGTGCTTCCGGGCTCGGCGGTGCCCGTGAGCGTGCCGCCATTGCTGGGCTCCACGGTAGGCGTGGACGGCGCGACCGCATCGACCGTGATGCTTCCCTGGCCGCTGGTGTTGCCGGCCGGATCGGTTGCGGTGGCATTCACCACCGTGCCGTCCGGCAACGGCGTGCCCGGGGTGAAACTCCAGTGGCCATCGCCATCGGCGGTGACCTGGCCGATCGGGTTGCCATTGCCGTCGGTGAGGGTCACCGTGCTGCCGGCCTCGGCGGTACCGCTGATCGTCGTGCCGTTGCTTGGATCGATGACCGGTGCGGCAGGCGCAACGCCATCGATGGTGATCGACGTGGCAGGGCTGGTGTTGCCGGCCGCATTCTGGGCCACGGCAGTGACCACGGTTCCATCAGCAAGCGCCGCAGGCGGCATGAAGCTCCAGTTGCCGCTCGCATCCGCCACCGTCTGGCCGATCGGATTGCCATCGCCATCCGTAAGCAGGATGGTCAGGCCCGCGCCCGCCGTTCCGGAAATCACACTGCCATTGCTGGCATTCACCAGCGGCGCGTCGGGATAGTCGGGGGCCTGCACCGTGACCGGCGGACTGCTGTTGCCGGCCGGATCGGTCACTACCACGCTGATCGTCTCGCCTTGGGTCAGCGGTGGATCCAGTGGCACCGTGAACTGGCCGTCGCCGCCGATCACCACGGTGGCATCGGGCTGGCCATCGCCATCGGTATCCACGCCCACCGTCGCTCCCGGCTCACCGCTGCCGCTGATGCTGCTGCCGTCGTCAGCCACCACTACGTTGCTGGCCGCTGCAGGCGGTGTGGTATCGGGGGCCGTCGCCTGCCCCGGCCCGCTCACGTTGCCGGCGGCATCGACCAGCGTCACGCTCACTTTCTCGCCGTTGGTCAACGGCGGCGACAGGGTGACACTGAATCGCCCGTCGGCGCCCACCGTCCCGGTCGCATCAGGCTGACCGTCACCATTGGTATCGACCCGCACCGTGGCACCGATTTCACCGCTGCCGGTAAGCGTCCGGCCATCTGCACTGAATGCCAGCCCGGTGGGTGCGGCCGGCGGCGTGGTATCGGGTACCGGGGGCGGTGGATTCGGCGATCCGCCACCGCCACCGCCACCGCCACCGCCGCTGTCCGCCAACGCCACCGCTGCGCCGACCGCGGCCAGCCCGCCCAGCACCATCGCGCCGCTGATGCCACTGCCTGCGCCCGCGCCCGCTGCCGTCAGCGAGTCGAATCCAGCCAGCGTCTCCTGCGGCAGATAGCTCGCCGCCAACGGCCCATCGCTGGCCACCGCCGGCAGATCAACGGCCACGAGCTTCTTGTCATCCACCAGGAACAGATGGCTGGGCGATTGTCCCTCGGCATAGAAGTTGGCGATGCGGACATTCTCGCCGGTCTTCAGCTGCACCACGAGATCCTGGCCGTCCTTCACGTAGCCGGCGATCTGGTCTGGATCGATGTCCAGTGCGACGTTGCTGCTCTGCTGCAGCGTCACGACATCATTGCGGACGGTGGTGGCGGCGGTATCGGAGGTGATCGATTCGCTTGCCGGGACAACCTTGACGCGGATGGCCATGGGACATTCCTCTCTTCTACAGGCGCGCCGCCATGCGCACAACGACGTCACGCACAGCGATCACGCTGGCACGGCGGCACGGAACGGATATGTTTTCGCGCGAAGCCACCAGCAACAGGCACACCGCCTGCTGCCGGATACGTGCTTCGGAATCTTCAGGCGACCGGATGCAGCGATGCGACGCGCCCGGTCGTGGTGCGATGCAGCGCTACAGCGTGGGCGCGAGATGCAGATGCATGAACGACAATCCTCTTGTCTGGAATCGCCGACGCGCGTTCAGCGACGCGGTCAGGGCCGTCGGACGTCGGCCATTGCTCCCCGTCCGCTGCGGGAGGGTATACACCGCGCCGAAGTGAACGTTCCATGCAGATTGCGTGCATGCGGCCTTCATTGCGTGGGTCGTTGAAAGCTCTGTGACGCAGTTGGCACGTCATTACGCTTGAAGACCCGTTTCTCCGTGGAAAAAATGCGATGCCAATTGACGCTTTAGGCTTGTTTTGCGCGGCGCAAAACGAACGAAGGAACGGTTAGGAGTGCCCGCAGCAGCGCATGGCGACTCCCCCGTTCCTCTCATTCCCACAACGATGACTGCGTTCAGTCCGCTGATCGGGCCTTGTCTGCCTCATCGTTCCACGCGGCCACGCGCGCGCGGGTGTCGGCCAGCATCTGGTCCAGCGCTGCACGATCATGCACGTGGCCGCGCAGGATCACGCTGTCGATCTGCCTGGTCGCGGCGATGTCCTGCAGCGGATTGGCGGTCAGCAGGACCAGGTCCGCCGCCTTGCCGTCGGCCACGCTCCCGTAGCGGTCCATCTGCCCGAACCAGGCCGGGCCAGACCGCGTGGCCGCCGACAGGGCCTGGGGGGGTGTCAGCCCCTCCTGCACGAACAGCTGCAGTTCCTGGTGCAGTCCGATCCCGGGATAGTTGAACGAATTGAGGAAGCCGGCGTCGGTGCCGGCAATGATCGTCACACCCGCTTCCTGAAGCATCGGCAGCACCGCGGCCACCTGCCGGTACTGCGCATGCCGCGCCTGGATCTGTGCCGGCGTGGCCTTGGCCGCACGCTCCACGCGCCACTGGTAGGTGGCACGCAGGCCTGGGCCGATGTAGGCCAGATAGGGATCGTGGGCATGATCGTCCTGGTCGAGGAAGTCGAGAATGCGGCCGCCGTTGAGTGTGGGCGTCACGAACACGCCTCGACGGGCGAAATCACGATACGCGCGCATCGCGGTGTCACGGTCGAAACTGGCATCCAGCTGCCGGTTGGCTTCCGCACGATCGATACGCCCGGCGCCAAAATCGGCCGCAATCCGCGCCTCATCCCTGCTGCCCGCCTTGAACGCATAGTCCAGGTGCTCGATCGACGCCAGGCCGGCATCGACGGCCTGCTCCACGGTCAGTGCCATCGGAATATGGCCCGAGGCCCTGAACCCTGCCTTGCGCGCGACGGCAGCCGAGTACAGGAACAGTTCCGGCGTCAGCGTACTGTCCGTGATCTTGACGAAGTCAACCTTGTCGCGCTGCAGGCGCGTGATCGCCTGATCGGCATCGGCGCGGCTGCCGACTTCGATCGTCCCCTTCCAGACCGGCTTGATGCCTTCGATCTTGGCGCCGGAGCTGAGCAGGCGTGGACCGAACAGTGTGCCGGCGGCGATCTCGCCACGCCACTGCAGCACCTGCTGCGGCAGATCACCCGAACAGTCGCGCACGGTGGTGATGCCATGGGCGACGTACAGCGGCAGCAGTGCCTTGTTCTCTTCGATCAGCGCAGGGCCTCCACCGAAGTGCACATGCATGTCCCACAGTCCCGGAATCAGGTACTTCCCCTGCGCATCCAGCTGCCGGTCCGCGCGCCACTGGCCCTCCAGCCCTGCGTCAGGGCCGACCGCAACAATCGTCTCGCCGCGGATCACCACGCTCTGCCCCGGCAGGGTGCGGGCGTGCTCCACATCGACCACGGTGGCATTGCGGATCAGCAGATCGGCACGTTCGGCTGCAGCAGCGGACAGCGGTGCGCAGGCGAACAGCACAGCAAGGGACAACGGGCGGAAACAGAACATGGACAACATCCTGGTAGGCACGGCCAGCGTGCGGAATGGAAGGAGCAGATATCAGCGTGTCGCGCCATGCTGGCGCAGCAGGGTTTCGATCGCGGCGAATCCGCGCTGGCGCGCATGAGCCAGCGGCGTCACGCCCTCGCCGTCGGCCAGCTCAGGATCGGCGCCCGCTTCGAGCAGCAGCTGCACGATCTGCGTGTGGCGCGGCCCTCCGTCGCCGAGCAGGATCGCCTCCAGCAGCGCCGTCCACTGCAGTCGATTGACGTGGTCCACTGCCACACCCGCACGCAGCAGCATGCGCACCGTGGCGACGTGGCCGCGCTCGGCGGCAGGAATCAGGGCGGTGCCGCCATAACGGTTGGTGCTGCGCAGGTCCGCACCATGGCTCAGGGTCAAGGCCAGGATCTCGTCCAGTCCGCGCGCGCCGGCGTACAGGTAGGCGCTGTCCTGCAGCCTGTCCTTGGCGTTGACATCGGCCCCCGCCTCGATCAGCACGCGCGCCGCGTCCACGCGGTTGCCATGGGTCGCCAGCAGCAGCGCGGTGCGGCCCTGTGCATCGCGCGCTTCCAATGCCGCGCCATCGGCCAGTGCCTGGCGCACCGCTCCGGCATCGCCGCGGCTGGCGGCCTCCCGCAACCGCACGTCGGCCTGGCCGGACGGGTCTGCGGCACAAGCCGGAAATGCCACGGCCAGCAGGCACAGCAGAAGAGCGCGCCGTGAGGGCGAAGCCCAGCGCAGACAGCGGTGTTGCAGGTACATGATGAACCCTCCGGAATCACTCGGCCGAACGTTGCCGGTGCCTTGGCCGCATGGTAGAAGTCGCCACGGGTATCCAGAAATGAAATGTTCAAATGCAAGAAAGTTCAAAATCGAATAGGTCACTGTTCGAACTGGACCTGCTGCGGGCCCTGGTGATGGTGGCCGACTGCGGCAGCTTCACCACTGCGGCCACCCGTCTGCACTCGACCCAGTCCACGGTCAGCCAGAAGGTGCGTCGTCTGGAAGAGCTGGCCGGTCATCGCCTGCTCGAACGTGGCCATCGCGATGTGCAGCCCACCGACGCCGGCCACACGCTGCTGGGCTATGCGCGGCGCATGCTCGACCTGAACGAGGAAATGGCGCAGGCCTTGGCGGGCGCCACGGTCGAAACAGCGGTCCGCATCGGCGTGCCCGAGGACTTCGTCAACGCGCAGACCACGCGCATGCTGGCCGCTTTCAGCCGCCGCCATCCGCAGGTGAAGCTGGAGATCAGCAGCGGCCTCAGCCGCGATCTGGCCCACGGCTTCGATCATGGCGAACTGGATCTGGTCCTGGTCAAGCAGCGCCGCAACAGCCGCCAGGCCGTGCATTGCCGGCGTGAACCCATGCACTGGATCGACAGCCTGCGCAGTGGCTGCCTGCTGCAGGAGCCTGTGCCGCTGGTGACCTTCCCGCCACGCGGGCTGTACCGGGACGAAATGATCCAGGCGGTCGAAGCACTCGGCCTGCGCTGGCGCATCGCCTTCACCAGTTCATCGCTCAGCGGCATCCAGGGCGCGGTTGCCGATGGCATCGGCATCAGCCTGCTGCCGCGCCGGGCAGTGGGCCGCGGACACCGCATCATCGACGGCGAACGGAACCTGCCGGTGATCGACAACTACGAGATCGGGCTGCTGCACCGTGGCGACGCCGATGATGCCGTGCGTGCGCTGGCCAGCGAGCTGTGGCAGCAGGTGCAGCGCGAGCCGGTATGAGCCCGTTCGATGAACATCGCCGGGTGCAGGGGCGCGGCGGGTGCGCCGTACACAGCGCTGAACGGGTACCATAGACACCTGTTTCCGCTGTGATGCCGCATGGGCCCGTCCGACCGCCACGATCGTATCCGCCGCTGGCAGGCCGCTTCACTGCTTGCCGCCGCGCCGATCGCCAGCCTGTCCGCCAGCGATGCCGTCGGCGCTCCGCCGCCGCAGGCACCGCCTGGCCAGCAGCGGATCGCCCCGGCGGCGCTGGTCGAACGGCTGCATCAGCGGGTGCTGTCCGGGCAGAGCGCCACAGCCACGCTGGAAAGCTGGTGTGCCGAACACGGCCTGGCCCAGCAGGCCCGCGTCCGCGCGGTGCGCATCCATGGCGATGACAAGCAGGCCCCGGCCGAGGTGCTGCAGGCACTGGGCGCCGACTCCAGCGCCGCGCTGCGCTACCGCCGCGTGCAGCTGGTGTGCGGGAACCGCGTGCTGTCCGAGGCCGACAACTGGTACCTGCCCGGCCATCTCAGTACGGCGATGAACCAGGTGCTGGACAGCACCGACGAGCCTTTCGGCCGCGTGGTCGGCCCGCTGGGCTTCCAGCGCGAGACCGAAGCCGACCAGACCTTCTGGCCCCCCCGTGGCGAGGGCGACCACGGCATCATCCTGGAAGTACGCGCCTTGCTGCGCGACCGCCAGCAGCAACCTTTCAGCTACGTCATCGAATCCTATCTGGTGCAGGCGTTGCCGTAAGCGTGATTGCGGATGGCTGTGACGACTGTCCGTGCGTCGTGAAGGCATCAAGCGACGCCTCTCCGCTCGCCGCAGACGCGAGTCGAAGAGGCGCCCCACCTGCGCTGCTCAGTTGAAGCGGTAATCCATCTCCACCCAGAACTGGCGGCCATAGGGGTCGTAGTTGCCGACCGGATAGAACGGCCAGCCCCCCCCGTTGCGGTCCGCCGGCGGCCGGCTGTTGCGCAGGTTGTTGACGATGACACCCAGCGACAGGTTGTCTCCGAAGCTGCGGAACACGCTCGCGTTGTACGTCATGTACGGTCCGATGCGGCCACTGCCGTCGCTCTTCGGCAGCGAGCCATAGCGGTTGCCGTACACCGTCGCGGTCCAGTCACCGCGGCTCCAGGTCACGCTGCCGTTGACCTTGCTGCGCCACTGCCAGTCGTCGAGGGAATTGCGGATGTCACGCACCTCGTCATCGGCGAACTGCCGGTACTCATGCTCAAGCACGACGGTGTAGGCCAGGCGCGTGGTGAAGCGCCCCGCCCGCCCGGCATCGAAACGCCAGTTGCCCTTCAGATCGATGCCGCGCACGGATTCGGATGCCGCGTTGATCGGATTGATCAGCACCCGGGTGACCTGGTCCGGCTGCACCGCCGCAGTGGAAGGATTACGGATCACGCGGGCCAGCGCGTCCTGGCACAGCGGCGAACCGATATCGCGCACTTCACCGCCCAGGGTACGGCCGAGGCGGCAATCGGCTTCGTCGCGCAGGATGCGGCTGCTGTCGAGATTGGTCACCTCGTTGTCGATGCGGATGTCGTAGTAGTCCGCACTGAAATCCAGGCTTGCCAGCGGCGACCAGACCACACCGAAGCCGTACGACTTGGCGGTTTCCGGTTGCAGCTGCGGATTGGCGCGGTTGCTGAAGTCGATGGACAGCCCGTTGAAGTCGCAGTCGTCATACGGCTGACCGGCGGTACGGCACCGCCAGTAATCGGTCATGCCCGGGTTGTAGCCGCGGGTTTCAGTGGCGAACACGTAGTTCATGTCCGGCGCACGGAAACTGGTGGCGGCCGTGCCACGGATCAACAAGGTGTCCAGCGGGCGGAACTCCACGCCGAAGCTCCACGTCGCCTTGCCGATGTGTTCGCCTGCGGCCCGGTACTGATCGTAGCGGCCCGCCAGCGTGGTGGTCAGGCGCGGCAGCAGCGGCAGCTGCAGTTCGGCGCCCACCGCATAGCGATCACGCTCTCCTCCTGCACCGACGCCGGCAGTGGTGTTCCAGAACTCTCCGGTTCCCAGCCGCGGGTCCGGACGGTTGCGATACCCCTGGCTGCCGGCCTCGACCACGGCCGCCAGCGCCGCGTCGCCTCCAGGCAGTTCGAACAGTCGGCCGTTCACGCTGGCGCTGAAGGTCTGCAGCCACGCCGCATTGCGGCTCTCCTGGTAACCGGACAACTGCCCGTACTCGTCCGGCGTCAGCGGCTGGTAAAGCCGTGCCGGATCCGGCGCGTAGACCTCCACCCCGTCGCGCACGCCCAGTGTGGGGCCGAGCAGGTATTCGTTGATTCCCGCCAGCAGCACCGGCCGCCGCGTCCGGTTCTCGTAGCGCGAGCGGCTGTAGACGGCCTCGTAGTCCCAGTCGCTGTCACCCAGCTGGCCGCGTACACCGACGTTGAACGACCACGATTTTTCCAGGAAGCGATTGGCGTTGCGCGGCAGGCCGCCCACTTCTTCCGGTGCGAACCGGCGATACCAGCTCTCCAGTTCACCACTGTTCTGGTTGTAGAAGTAATTGCGTGCGGACGTCCACGTCGGGGCACGGGTGTTGTTGTAGATGGTGGCGCTGCCCACGGCCAGGTCGGCGAACAGATCGGTCCGTTCGTCCAGGTGGAAGGTCAGCAGGCCATAGCCATCGAGGTTGCGCTTTTCAGTCTGCACGGTCCAGTAGCTGGCGGCGGCCTCGTTGCTGCCGCAGTAACTGCCCAGGCGCGGATTGGTGGCGCGGAACACGCTCCCGCCGTAGATCCCGGAAGCGGCATCGCAGCCGTCACTGCCCGGGTCGATGTTCCTGCCGGTGGCTGCATTGCGCCGATAGGCGATGGCCGTGGCCTGCGGGACCGTGCCACGCGGATCATCGTCCAACGAATCCATGAAGTCGCGCTGGCGTGCGTGGATGGCCTTGCGGATTCCCAGCTCGAAGCCGAACACGCCTTCCCATCGCTCACCGGCACCACCTCCCACCACCTGCACGCGCTGGTTGTCTCCGCCGCCCTGCTCGGTACCGCCGGCACGAACGTTGATGTCCACGCCGTCGTAGCGCTCCTTGAGAATGATGTTGACCACGCCGGCGATGGCGTCGGAACCGTACACGGCCGAAGCGCCGCCGGCGAGCACTTCGATACGCTCGATGAGGGCGCTGGGAATGTTGGCCAGGTTCACCACGTTGACCGAGCCTTCGTAGGCCAGCGGGTAGTCGGACTGGCGACGACCGTTGACCAGCACCAGCGTGCGGTTCGGCCCCAACCCGCGCAGATTGATGGTGTTGGCGGCCGGGGTGAAGGTATTGCCGTAATCCTCGCCCTGCACGTTGCCGGTGTTCTCGGTCAGCGCACTCAGGGCGTCGAATGCATTGCGGTAGCCCTGCGCGTCGATCTGCTCCCGGCTGATCACGGTCACCGGCGACGGCCCTTCAACGCTGGCGCGCGGAATGCGCGAACCGGTGACCTTCACTTCCTGCAGCGATGTAGGTGCGCTTTCCTGCGCGAAGGCGGGCAACGAGGCCAGCATCAGGGACGACAGCGCGAGCACCAGCGGACGATGGCGCAGCGCCTGGGGAGAGGCGGACATGGGCTTCCTGGGGGAGTTGGACGATTGGACGGGACGCGGCGGCCTGTGCACGCATAACGATCCCGTAACGAAAGTGTCCCGAACGGACAGTTTCAGCGGAAATGACCAGGCCTGATGGGCTTATGCCGGAACCTGATAAGTGACACCGCGCGCTGACAACGTGCGTTTTACAACATTCTTGATGGTGTGGCGGCGCATGTACGGGCATCGTCAAGCCATGACGACCTGTTCCTTCGGCCCTCCGATTCCGCCGCTCCGCCCCGTGCTACGCCAACACCTCGTGCAGCTGCAGGCGGCCCCGATCACCCTGCGCCTGTTCAACCGCGCCGATCTGCCACGCTGGCGCGCCTTCGACGATCGAAGGAGCCGCGGCATCTTCCGCCCGTCAGGCGTCGACGAGGAAGCGCGCTTCCTGGCAGGCGTCCACCGTTCGCGCCTGCAGCAGGACAACGACCAGCTGCTGCTGGGCGTGTTCGATGACCGGCACGGCATGCTGCATGATCAACTGCAGATCCAGCTGCACTCCGCCCACGCCCGTTGCGCCGAGCTGCGTTCAATGCAGCACAGCCACGAGCATCCCGCGCAGGCGTTGCAGGCGCTGTGCCCCTTCCTGTTCGACCAGGTCGGACTGCATCGCGTGTTCACCCTGCTTCCGGTGGCCAGCAGCACGCCTTTCGTCGATGCACTGCGCTCGGTGGGGTTCGAGCATGAAGGCCTGCTGCGCGATCACCATCTGGATATCGATGGCTGGCAGGACCGGCAACTGCTGGCCTTGACCGCGCCGCGCTGGCGACAACAGGTCCGCCCGGACTAGCGGACCCGCTCCAGCGCGGCATCCGCCCCGGTCAGTACCGAGCACGCATGGTCCTGCAGCTCCTCACCGCTGGCCTCATTGCCGGTCGCGGGATCCAGGCGGGTCGCCAGCAGAATGAAGCCGGGGCCTCCCAGCACATTCTCGCGGCCCGCCACCACCAGGCTCCATTGGCCGACATCGGGCAGCCCGCTCAGGTCATAGGCGAGCAGGTTCAATGGATTGGCACGCAGTTCTGCTCCCGGCAGCATGCGCGCAACGTAACGATGGCCACGCAGCGGCACGGGCAACGCCGCCCACTGCATTCCGACCGCCGGGGCGTGCGTGTCCAGCGCCTGCAGCACATCGGCGCGCAGGCAGTCGATGTGGATGTGAAGCTGATGCTGGGAACGGCCGTGCGGCGAGTTCAGTGCAAGGCTTGCGACAGTGCGCGGCAGGGGGCGGCCCAGCGCCTGTTCGGTATGCCCGCGGGCCTGCCAGGCAGCCGCGAAGTAGTTCGGCGCACCGCGCTGGTACAGCACAGCGCTCTCGATGCCACTGACCTTGTCCAGTGGCATCAGCAGGAACTGGTAGTCGCCATGGGCGTCCTTGATGAGCACATCGCGGCGGGCCGCGGTCGCGTCCCGTTGCAGGCAGGCGCCACGCGGCACATCGGCACCGCGGCAATCGCGCTCGATAAGCCTCCACAGCGCATCCGACGGGACCGGAGCCGGCGGAGGCGCGCTGGCGCAGGCCGCCAGCAGCGAACAGGACAACAACAGGATCAGGCGGGTCACGGGTCTCACAATCGACGGCACGGCCAAGGGCTGCGCCGGCCAGTGTACCCTGCCCCCTCAGCCGGGCACGGCTTCTCGCGTATCCGCCGTCTCCTCGACCTTGCCGGGCGTGTACTTGGTCGCGCCGAAGTACAGCACCCGCCATTGGCTCAGGTTGCCGATGAACCAGTGCGCCACCGAGTCATGACCGTACCCGTCGAAGAAGGTCTCCACGTCCGGCGGCAGCAGGGTCGTATTGTCCCAGGATTCCAGAGTGACCCGCTCGGCCATGGTCAGCGTTCTGCCGCGCTCCCGGCGCCGTCGCAGGCTGACGATCTTGTCCAGCAGCGTGTCGTTCTCCTTCTCCAGCCCCCGGCGCTGCTTGCGTACCGCAGAGAGCTCATCGTTGCGCGCCTTCAGCTCGTCTGACACCCGGTTCCATTCGGCGGTCTTCTCCGCATTGCCCTGGTCGGCCAGATGCAGGTTGTCGTTGTCCCAGGGCGATGGCAGCTGCGACTGCCGTCGGCGCAGCGTGCGCACCTGTTCGCGCAGGGCCTCTTCGCGTGCAGCAAGCCGCTGCATCGACGGCAACTGGTCACCACGTGCCACGCGCACGCGCAGCCAGCGATACAGCAGCTCCATATGCGACGCCTGCACGTCCTCCATGCGTCCACGCTTGACCCGCACCGCCTGCAGATAGGCGTTGAACACCGCCTGCAGTTCCGGATCCTGCTTGTCGAACTCAGCCTTGACGTGCTGTTCCAGGCGACTGATCGGGTTGAGCAGCACCCCCCTGGCCTGCGCCATGTCATACATCTCGTTCAGGGCAAAGCGCGCGATGCTGTTCCGGCGCCCCTGGTGCTGGGGATCGTAGCCACCGCCCACGTCCGAGTGCACACCCGGGAACCATATTTCCACCGTGTTGGCGGGGTATTGGGCATGCTCGCGGGTGGAATCCAGGGGGAACTGGCCGCGCAGCTCATGGGCGGCGGTCATGTGCACCGACTGCTCCACGATCTCCGGTATGGTCATGCCTTCAGCCCATCCGGTATGCCCATTGCGGTAGTTCACTGCCGCCGCCGTCAGGCTGGGCCACACCGAGCACACCGTATCGAACACGCCCATGAATCCGATCCGCAGCGGAATACGCTCGCGGTACAGCCAGGTGCCATCGGCCTGGCGTCGGCAGCGCGCGGCCAGATCACGGGCGAACGCGCGTGCCGAAGCCGCTCCGCGCGAAAAGCCCAGTACCGACACGCTGACCACCAGGATGCGCATCGGCTCGGGCTGGCTGTCTATCAGCTCGTCCAGCGACTGCAGCGCGAAGTCGATGCGCTCGCGCCCGCCCTTGCCGATGGACAGCCCCAGCAGCCCCCCCTTATCACCGACCTCCGGGCACGGTGTTCCTACGCCGGACAGGTACTGCCGTTTTATGTTCCGTGTGTCGTCCCTGTGCGCGATGAACAAGCGGGCGATGTTCGACAATGCGCGCTCATTCTGGGCCTTGTTCAGCTCCTCATCGCGATTGTTGCCGGTGCCATCGAAGAATACGGCCAGGTGCAGGCTCTGCGTGCATCCCGTAGTGGCCGCTTCCTTGTCGGGCACGGTGCCACACATCGCCTCCTGGCGACGGCGGCGCTCGGCATCGCTCAGCGGACGTGTGCCGCGGGCCAGTCGCGCAGTGCGTGCCGTGCCCTCAGCCTGGGCGACCGGATCCGGGGTGCCCGGTTCAAGATCCACCTGCCCGGGAATCGCGGTCGGATCAATACTGGTCATGGTCCTTGTGCTCCTTCGGCACTGGCATGCGCCGTACGTCCCACTTGTTCACGCCCTTGTCCAGCAGCTCGGCCTCGACATGGCCGTCCGCATAGAAGTGCAGCAGCAAGGTGGCCGGGTTGGGCGGATAGGGCGTCTTCAGCGGTACCACGGCTTCACGCGGCACGCGGTGCCCTTCATCCAGATAGCGGTTGGTGGCCAGATCGTATCGGTTGGCCTCGATCCAGCGCACGCGCACGCTGTGCGGCCCCTTGCCTCGTGGCGCGCGGGGGCCCATGCCGGAACCACCGTTGGTGTACCCGTCCAGCCCTCCGAGATACTGCCCGTCGACACGCACGTCAGCGAGGTAGTTCGGACTGTAGTTGAAGGCGAACAACGACATGATCGGCGTCTTACCGCGTGCCATCGCCCGGCTGCAGCCGACGCCCATCAGCAGCAGTGCGATCACCGCCAGCGCGCTCCACCACAGGTACTTGTTGCCCATCATTCCGACCTCGCTCCGTTCAGTCCCAGCTTTCTTCAAGCGGCCACACTTCGTCACCGATCTCGGCGGCGCTGCGCCGCCCCGCCGCGAAGTCCTGCAGGCGAAGCCGCCATGCGGGATCCTCGCCAAGATCGACACCGGCCAGCAGCGCCCAGGTCGACACCATCACCAGCCGTCGGCTGTCCTCGATGCCGACGTCCGCGGCCGTGGCCACCACCCGTCGGAAGAAGGTATACCAGCGCGCACGGGGAAGCCGCGCCAGCAGCTCCGGATCGGAGAGCTGGAAGTGATCGATCAGCGTGTAGGGGTAGCTGGCATCGATCAGGGCGTGCCGCTGCGCCGCCTCCAGCACCCAGGGAGGATCGTGCGGATCCTGCACGCTGTCCTGCAATTCCAGGTGCGCCCATTTCAGATCGTGGCACAGGTACCACCAGCGCTCTCCCAGCGCCAGGAAGGCCCGGCACTGCGCCGCGTCCAGCACCTGCACCCACCATGGCAGCACCCGCGCGTCGAAGAAGCGGGCCAGGAACTGCTTGCCGTTCGGGTAGCTGGCGTCCAGCCGTCTCTGCAGCCGCTGCTGCAGCTCTTCCGCAGGCAATGCCGTGTCGATCAGGCTGAGCAGGCCCGGAGAACGCGCGTACGACGCCGCACGCTGCAGGAAGCGGTCAAGCTCCAGGCCACGCGGCAGGCGTGCGAGGAACACGCTGGCGTCATCCGTACCATCGGCCAGCAGGCCGTCGAACAGGGGCAGCGGCGCCCAGGGCAGCGCGCGCAGCAGTTGCAGGGGCTGCTCGCACTGCGCGCCATCAAGCAGAACGTAACGCTGGGTGCCCTCCTCCAACGGCGGTGGCGAGAACGGTGGGAACTGCCAGTCGTTGGCCACGCTCAGCCTCCCTTTGGTGTCAGTGGGGCTGCACGCTGTGCGGCCAGCAGCAGGCATTCCTTGCAGACCGACTGCGGGAAGACCGGCAACGGGTAACGACCGCGATCGCCGGGCAGGAACGACTTGCGTCCGGCGTGCACGGCGATCCTCCCGGGTGCGTTGAACACGATGTTGCCGCCACTGAGGGTGATGCTGGCCCCGCCTGCGGTGGTCACCTGCACCGTCCGGCCCGCAGCCACCTCCACGGCACCCTGTGCGCTCGTGCCCCGCAGCGACTGCCGCGACTGCACGCGCACCTCGTGCTGTTGCGCCTTGACGTCCAGCACCTGTTCGCCACTGGCCAGGGTCAGCGCCGGCTCGCCCGAATCAGCCCCCTCCAGTGTCGCGGCCAGTACGCCGATGGCCTGCCGTCCATGCCAGCGCGCCTGCCCCATCACCACGGCCTCGCCGTGCTGGCCGCTACCCAGTGCCAGAGTCTCGCCCGGCGCCCAATGCAGCCCCTGTCCGGCCACCATCAGCGCACCATCAGGTGCAGCCAGGCCCAGCAGGGCATCGCCGGTATGCGGAACGCGGCCCTCGCCGGCATCACCGCTGCGTTCCGGCGCCGAGCCGGCCGCATCCTGCAACGCGCTACCGGGCACCGTACTGCGCACGCTGGCCAGCAGCACCGGCAGCGGTGACTGCGAAGCGTCCAACCGCGAGCGCTGCGGCGATTGCACGCCGACATGCGCGGCCGGCCGCACTGTCAGATGCGTACCCGCCGCCGCAGCATGGCTGTGGGCCAGCGTGGTCAGCTGCTGCAACAGCGCAGCAGGCTGTGCCGCCGTACCTGCCGGTTCGACGCTGCGGCGGGCATAGGCACTCAACCAGAGCCCGCCTTGCCCGCGCACGCTGCCCCAGGCGTCGCTGCGCAACTCGAATCCACTGCCGCGGAAGCTGCCTCGATGGTTGTCCGCCTGATGGCGCAGATGCCCCAGCGTCAATGCCGAAGCCTGCTGGCTGCTGGCCAGCTGGGCCCGCAGCTGCTGGTCGCTGTCGTCGAACAGCAGACGGTTCCAGCCGGCCCCCTGCCACTCCCGTGATTGCACGCCCCACAGCGCACCGGCGTTGCGGTGTGCCTGCTCTCCGGTCGCCGCCGCGTGCCAGGCAGGCGCCTGGCCGCCCCCGAGGTTGGCCTGCGCACTGCCGGTGCCATCCCTCGCCTGTGCGTACATGGACGTATCGGCCTCCGCGCTGGCGCCCGCCGGGGTCGGCGCGACGCCGCCTTCTCCGCGCCCGTTGTACAGCGCGCCCAGCACCAGCGGCCGGTCGATGTCGCCCTCGAGGAAGCCCACCAGGACTTCCTGGCCGATACGGGGCAGGAACTGGCTGCCCACGCCCGGCCCCGCATAGCGCTGCGCGACGCGCAGCCACGCGCTGTCCGTGCTGCCCTCTTCCTGCTGGAAGTGGAACCGCACGCGGATCCGTCCCAGTGCATCGGCGTGCAGCTCGGTGCCGTCGGCGCCCTGCGCAGCCACCACGACCGCTGTCTGGTAACCGGGCGCCAGCGGCCGCGGATTGCGTCGCGCACCCGTGCCGTCGCATAGCGTCGGACGCCAACGCCGGTCGCGGGGCAGCGCGACGAATGTCTGTGCGTAGCCCTGCGTCTGGGCAGCCACCTGCAGCGTGTCCGCGGTGGCGGCGGCATCGTCCATCGCTGCCAGCGCCTGGCGCAGGTCCACCGGCAGGTTGTTGACCCCGGCGTGCTCGACGTCCACCAGCAACAGTTCGGTCGGCACCGACCCCGGCGTTCCGCTCAATGACCAGACCTGGCCGGCATCGCCGCTGCGCACGCTGCCACGGCCATGCCACTGCAGTGCCTGCGCCTCCAGTGCCTCGGCGACCAGCCGAGCGTGGTGCTGCAGCTCGGCCGCGTCGGCAAAGGCATGCGCGCCAACCGGGTCGTAATCCTCGCGTCGCGCCTGCCCGCTGCCCTGCACCGGCAACTGGCCGGCCAGCGAGCGCGCACTGCGGTAGTCGCTGCTGTGCAGCTGCACGTGCGTGCTCTGCAGCCGCCGTTGCAGGCCAAGCTGCTGCACGCCGTCACTCTGTTCGGTGCCATCGGCACGATGGAAGCGGATCCCTCCCGCCGACTGCGACGCAGCGGCTTCCGGCAGGAGGGTCGAATCGGCGAACACCACCACGCCGTGGCCGGCCGTCGCCTCCCCGATATCCTGCACGCACCAGCCCAGCCCTTCTTCGGCCAGCAAACGCTGCACGAAGGCCAGGTCGGTCTCGCGGTACTGCACGCAATAGCTGCGCGGCCGGGATGCGGCCAGCATCCCGTCGACCTCATCGCTCCAGCGCCAATGCGCATGTTGCGGGTGCATCTGGAACACCGCGTCCACGATCTCGCGCACGCTCTGTTCCTGGAACACGCGGCTGCAGCGGGCCTGGTCGAGCCACCACGTCCAGTCGCGCAAGGTGATCCGGTAGCGCGCCAACCCACCATCACTGCCCACGCATCGCGCAGCGGCAATGACGCCGTGGCGCGGCCAGTCGTGGCCATCGGCCAACCGCGCATGCAGGCATGCGGGCTGCCCCGGCCAGTCAGCCAGTGGCAGCGATGCGTCCAGCGCGAGCACGTCGATCTGCAGCTGCCGCCCCTGTGACAGGGCATCGCGCCCGTGCCACTGGTCGACAACGACCGCCGGCATGCCGGGTAGATCCAACCGATACAGGCGGCTGCCGGCATCAAGCCCCGCTGCCTGCACCATCAGGTTGCGAATCGCTTCCATGGCGTTCCTACCGTTGCTGCCCTCCGCGATGCGGCGGGCAGGTCCTTCCCCTGTAGGGCGACGGTAGCAGATGGAAAACGGCGGCGCACGCGACCGCCGTCACGCCGGATTAACGTTCCGGATCAATAGGTTCCGTAGGACACTTCGACGATCACCGGCTTGCCTGTGTCTTGCGCCGGTTGCAGGGTGAAGCGGTCCAGCGCGCTGCTGTCATCGCCCAGCGGCGTGCTGCGGAACTGCAGACGGTAGGTCGCCCCCGCCTGCACGCTGCCATCGGGCAGCAGGCGTGCGTCGGCCGGAAGCAGCAAGCCGCCCAGATCGCTGTAGGCTTCGGGCGCGTCGCTGAAACCGTAGTCGACAAGCTCATCGGTACGACGCATTTCGTAGACCCGCGTCGGCCAGGGGCGGGCCGTGCTGCGGCCGTTGCGCAGGTCGGTCACCCACTGCTCTGGCAATTGATAGACCTTGCGCAGTGCGGTGTCATCCAGCTCGGCACTGGCCACCTGCAGGCAGCACACCAGCCGCTTGCTCTCGCGGTCATACACCGAGAAGCGCGCATCGCGTGCGACCGGCGTCGGCAGCAGTGCGAACGGGATGTCGCGCAAGGCGGGCTCGGCACCATCGCGGGAGTCCAGGTTGCGCCAGCCACCAAAGGCCGGTTCGGCGGCCTGTGCCAGCGGCGCCGCCAGGCACAGCGCCACCGCAAGCCCGCCGGCGGTGCGTCCGATCCACTTCTGCATGTCGTTCATCCGTCGATGGCCGGTGGCCAATCAGTTTCGTGAGGATGCCATGAAGGTGCGACGCCCGCCACGTCGGGAGGCCAGGCTCGTTCAGCCGGGCCCGGCGCTCGCGGGGGAACGCGGCCGCTACTGCATGTACTGCGTGGTGTGGCCGGTGAATCTGACACCATCGAATCCGAAGCAGAAGCGGCCCTCTTCGAATGCCCGGTAGACGAGCAGTGCGCCGTTCACGCAGAACGTGTCGCTCTCAGCGGATGTCTCCACCGTGCCATAGGTACGCGCGCCCTCCTTGCCCACCAATGGGCCCGAGAACGCATCGATAGGCAACGGATACACGGTGCCGTCGCGGCTGTCGATCAGCACGATGGAGCGCTGGAAGTACTCCTTGCGCTCGTCCAGCTGGGCCAGGATGTAATGCCGGTTGAAGTTCGGCACCTGGGTAAGGATGGCCTGGTCGATCTGCGCGCGATGCTGCGCATCACAGAAGTCCACCGGGCTGTATTCGTACGCGCAGCCGGAATGAGGTAAGAGCATCCTGACGCCGGCATATCGTGCGCTTCGCGCTGTAGATGCAGGCACTTCCTTCGTCTTGGTGGCCGCGCCCGTTGGCGGCACACCTGCAGCTGGGTTCTGCGATGAATTCGGCTTCCCGGTGCAAGCGGCGACCGAGAGAAGAAGGCCGAGCAGCAGCACAGGCTGCAGTCCACGCCAGACACGGGTGTTGATCTTCACCATTTCTCCGTTCCAGGCCTTCGACAAGAAGCGCGCGAACCACCGACGTAGCCTCAACCTTTGGCTTGTTCGGGCCATCGCCTGCCCATCTTGATCAGGCCCAATCGGGCGCACACATCAACTGCGACTTCTGCGCGTTGCCGACCTGGGGACCCAGCATCGGCCTTTCGCCGCGCCGGCTGCGCGCGTCATCGGGAAACTCAGACCCCAGCGCCATGCGGAGTCGCGCACGCGCCTGGTCCAGTGGCAGATCGATCATGATGCCGATGGGCGTGGGTGCGGTTCCCAGATGGGCAACGACCCTGTAGACCGGCAGGCCATGGAAATCGGCCTTGACGCAGAAGAGCGCCATCCCGAACTCCTCATCGCGTTCGCAGGGTTCGGGCGCGTGCAGGGCCAGGTAAGGATTCGCGGGCTGGCCTGATTCAGTGCTGAGATACCAGCCCTTCGGCTGGCAATCCAGCAATCCGTCGAAGAGCGTTTCAGAGCTGTCCGGATCACCCGGCAACGGCGGCTCCGCCTGCGCGGCATGGGCGTCTGCCTTTGCCTCGATGGAGGCCTGCGCACGGCCGGCGGTGTCTGCCTGCTCGACATCCTGTGAGGTGGTTTGCCGGCATGCCACCAGCGGCAGCACAAGGCTGGCCAGGAGCAGCTGACGCAGCGCAGCGGGGCGCTGACGATTCACTGACCCGCTCTGATGCATGGCTCCCAGCCTCCCAGAGGTGAAGCGCCCGATTGGCGCATAAGCGCAACGGGCATTCCAGACGCTGCATCGCCTCACCCGCCCATTGCCGAGCCCAGCTGCTGGAACGCGCCGCCGATGGTGGGGATGTTCGCTGGCGGCAGCGTAGCCGGATCCCGGCACTCCTGAGCCCTCCTGCCGGCCACACTGAAGACCTCGCGATAGCGGAGGTAGCCGTAGGTATTGACGGCAGGAATATTCAGCTCCGTCCACTTCCCGATGTAGAAGCCGGCCAGCGAGTCATGCATGTAGTTGTCAAACAGCACCGTACTCACATCGGGTACCGGCGCACCGTCCAGCACAAGGTTAAGCAGAGTGCTGGTCTCGGCCGGGATTTTTGCGTAGTCGTAAGCCGCCTGGGAGGCCCGTGGCGTAGGTTCAAATACCGGGCGCCCGATCTTGCGACCCGCCTCCATGCGCTTCTGGCTTTCGTCCAGCTGCCTGCGGTAGGCCGCCATCTCCTCCTTGCCCCTGCGCAGCTTTCCAACCAGATTTGCGAAATCGCGCTGCGCATTGGCCAGATCCACCTGATCCTCGGCATCGGACTGCTTGAAGAACGGCTGTTGCAGCACGCTCTGTGGACCATTCGGCAGCCGCTTGCCCTTCCAGGCAACGTACTGCCGGCAATGTCCTGCAATCTGCTGCGTGTGCGCGCCTCCGGGGACACCGTGACCGGTCAGCCAGGCGTTGTAATCGCGGATCAGCTGTGGGTGGCAGCCGAAATGCATGGCGAGCACTGGCTGCGCCCCCAGTTCCTCGATCGTTTTCATTATCACGCCTGCCTTGACGGCCTCATGATGCATGTCGATCAACGGAATCTGCGCAAGCTTGGCGGTACCGTTCGCGGCACCGGAAACGAAGTCCTTGCCCTGGCCGCCGGGCGAGTAGCCGCCACCGACATCCGAGTGCATGCCCGGGTAAAGCACCTCCTTCCCGCTGGTCGCCAGGTCCAGCGGGAAATTGATCCGCTGCTCGTGCAGGGCGGCGAAATGCACGCTCTGGCGCGCTTCGGGGTGAATGCTCATCATGTCACCGGCGGCCCAGTCCCACTTGCCCTTCGAGACGCGGCTCATCGCAGCAACGCCGACCGACGCAACGGTATCGAAGATGCCCATGAAGTTCAGGTAGAGCGGAATGCCGGCAATGTTGTAGCCGCAACCGCTGCCCCAGGCTTCTGCCGTCTCATACAGCCGGTGCACGAACGCCCGCGCCTGTGCCGCGCCACGCGAGAAGCCGAAGACGGAAACGTGCACCGACTTGACGCGGCGCTGGTGCCCCTTGACCACGCGCTCCAACCGCTGCGCGATCGCCGTGAGCATCGCGCGTCGCGTCATGCCTTCCAGCAGCCGCGTCTCGCTCATTGAGGCGACCAGTACTTTGGCTTCGTTGGGCTGGATCAGGTCACCACCGTTCAGGTACTGATGTACCGAATTGATGACCTGCAGGATGGCCCAGTGGATGCGATCCGCACCATAACGCGCGGCGCCGCCTCCCAGCGTGTCACCATCCTGGTTGGTATCGCCGACGTCGGCGAATGGCGTGCCGACGCCGGGAACGTAGATGCTGAAGAAGCCGTTGCCACGCTCCTTCAGGGCGGCGTCGTACAGGCGCGCCACATTGCTGTGACCGTTGCGGGCCAGCTGGGTCTTGGGGGAGCGCGTCTTGCCGGTTACAAAGGTCCCTTCCCACTCGCGGTTGTTGCCGGTGCCGTCGAAGTAGATGCCTACGTGCACCTGGCCCTGGCATTCGGAGCCCTTCTCGCGCATGCACGCCATGGCCCGCGCCCGCTGCTGCGCTTCGGCGCCGCTCAGCGCTCTGCGTCCATCTGCCGGCATTGGTTGCGCGCCGGTTGCCGTGCGTCCACTCATGTCCTTGTCTCCTGGATTCGCTGCTGGTCCCCGCCGGGATCGTTGTCCTTGTCACCCACGCCAAGCATTCGGATCGGATGCCCGGTGAGCGACCGGGCCCCGTGATCACTTTTCAAGCGGGCGCCGAAGGTGCTCCCAGACTGGATTCTCGCCCTCGCGCAAGGGCGCCTCGGGGCCGGTCAATGGATAGTCGGGATGACCGAGCACAAGATTGGTGACGAAGACCTTGATCTCGCCATTGCGCAGGAAATGGACGGCCAGGTTTCCGAGCTGGTTGTACTTCGGAATCGCAACGGTCTTCTTCTGGAACGTTTCGAGATCCGTGGTCCATTCGATCTCCACCTTCATGTCCGGCGTCCATCGATCAGGCAGCACGACGCAGCAGACAGTTCCGCCTTCCGAGTGGGAATCGGCCGACCCGCCACTGCCGCCATTCACGATGAACTGCGCAATGTAGGCATCCGTATGGTTGTAGCCGAGCACGGCCACCGGCGTGGAGGCCGTCCGTCCCTTGCAGGCCGCCAATGCCGGCAACAGGAGCAGCAACGCCAGGGCCGCCAGCAGATGGGTCCGCATCAAACGCATGATTCTTCCTTCACGTCCACGAGGGTGCAGGCTCGGCCTGCAAAGGCGAGGCGGTGTGGTCCCACAGCGGGACGCCCGTCGTCCAGACATCTTCCGGCAGCGCTGATGCCCAGTCCGCGAACGGCACCTCACAGCTCCCGGCAGGCTGCGCGAAACGCGCCTGCACGGCAGGATGGCCGCGGCACGCGCCGGAGGTGTACAACGCCAGCAACAGGTACTGCACGTGATCGTCCACCTGGTTCACACCGTGGGCGATCGTATCCTGCATAAGGTCGACGACGAACGGGTACAGCGATCGATACGGCACCCGCTTGATCTCATCGGGGATGACCCTGCGAAGCTGGGCAATGGCCACATCCGGCTCGCACGCGTCCAGCAGGCGCGTGTACTGGTCTTCGTCCAGGCGCAATGGCGGAAGCGCAGGCAGGCCGGCATCATCCATTCCGGCCAGCATCTCGGCCAGCGGCCATTCCTGCAGATCGCCGTAGCGATCGAAGTACTGCAGGCGCTGCACGCCCTCCAGCAGGGCGGCACGCTGCGCAGGCAACAACAGATCCAGCAGTGCAGGCAGGATACGGGTGTCGTACCAGCGCAACAGCATCTCGCGACCGCCCTTCTCGGGCACCTTCACCAGATGGAAAGCACGCAACCGCTTCGCGAGATCGTCCAGTTCCAGTGCACTCCACAGCAGGGTCACGCCCGGCCTTTGCGCTCCCATCTGCCGGATCTCCGCATCCAGCTGCGCGTGCAGGTCCCTGTCCGTCCAAGCCACCAGCAAGGGAGCAATATCCAGCAGGCCGGCCTCGGCCGTGCCTTCGAACAGCGAGCGGTAGCGCGCGCCAAGACGCTCCAGCCGCTCATGGAAGTGCGACCGCTGCGCGCTGTCGATCACGGCGTAACGATTCACACCAGCACTCCCGGCGTGCCCTGGCGCATGGCGTCGAGAATGCAGCTCTTACAGCTGCTGCGCGGGAACTGGGGAAGCGGATAGCCCTGCTGCGCCGGGCCGACGAATGACTTGCTGCCCGCATGCACCTTGATCGTGCCCGGACAGGCGATGGTGATGTTGCCACCGGCAATGGTCAGGCTGGCCCCCCCGGACGTCGCCACGTGGATCGTATTGGCCGCGGCGAGTTCCACCGGCGCCTGCGCGCTGGCCCCGCGCAGAGCGCCACGCGACTGCACGCGCACCCCATCCGCCTGGGACTGGATATCGAGCATTTCAGTGCCGGCCACGACGTCAAGCGCGGTGGGTGCGGCCGCTGCGCCCTCAACCACGGACGCAAGCACGCCGATCGCCTGCCCCGCATGCAGACGGGTCTGCCCCATGGTAACCGTGTCGCTATGACCGCCACTGGCCAACAGCAGGCCTTCACCGCTCCCCCAGTGCAATCCCTGGCCTGCCACCTGCACCAGTCCCTGCGGTGCGGCCAGTCCAAGCAGTGGATCACCCGAATGCGGCACGCGATCCTGCCCAGCATCCGACTTGCGCTTGGTCGCACCACTCTTGCCGATATCGAATCCATCACCGCCCGTGGTGGTGCGTACACTCGCCAGCAGCGCGGGAACCGGCGACTGATCGGGAACCAGCTCCGAGCGCTTTGGCGCGCGCGCGCCCTCCTGCATCGCCAACGGGCTGGTCAGGTGCGTACGCGCGGCCTGGGTGAAGCGTTCGCCCAATGCCTGCAACTGCGTGAGCAAGGCAGCGGGCTGCACTGCCTCGCCCGCAGGTGCCGTCGACCGATGCCCGTACGCCGTGAACCAGGCACCGGCCGTGGCGCGCACCGCGCCCCACGCGTCGCTGCGCAGTTCAAAACCGGTGCCACGCAGGCTGCCGACATAATTGTCTGCCTGGTGACGCAGGTGCCCCAGGGTCAGTTGTGACACCTGCTGGCTGCTGGCCAGCTGCGCGCGCAGTTGCTGGTTCGAGTCATCGAACAGCAGATGGTTGGCGCCCTGCCCGCCTTCCCACTCGCGCGAGCGGATACCCCACAGCGCACCGCCCTGCCGATGCGCCTGGTCCCCCATGCCGGCAGCATGCCAGGCCGGTGCCTGGCCGCCACTGAGGTTGGCCTGCGCGCTGCCGCGCATGTCTGCAGCCTGGCCATACAGCGATACGTCGCTCTGGCCGCTTCCGCCGGCGGGCGTCGGTGCCACGCCCGCCTCGCCACGTCCGTTGTACAGGGTGCCCAGCACCAGTGGCCGATCGATATCGCCGTCGAGGAAGCCCACCAGCACTTCCTGGCCGATGCGCGGCAGGAACTGGCTGCCCACGCCGGGTCCGGCATAGCGCTGTGCCACGCGCAACCATGCGCTGTCGTTGGCTCCGCCGCCCTCGCCTTCCTGGAAGTGGAAACGCACGCGCACGCGGCCATGGCTGTCTGCGTGCAGGTCCTTGCTGGCGCCTCCGTCGCCGGCAACCACGACAGCGGTCTGGTAACCCGGCACGGTCGGGCGCGGATTCAGCCGTGCGCCACTACCGTCCTGCAGCAGCGGGCGCCACGGCAGGGTGCGATCCACCGCGTCGAAACGGTTGCCATACCCGGTTGCTTCGGCCTGCTGCCAGAGCGCAGCGTCGGCCGGATCGATCGGCGCCACGCCCAGCGCGTCATCGAGGCTTCGTCGCAGATCGGTAGGGAGATTGTTGATGCCGGCATGTTCGACGGCCACCAGCAGCAGCTCAGGCGGTGTCGCACCGGGGGCCTGCTGCAGCCGCAGCCATTGTCCGGACTGGAAGCCGCGAACCGTACCCGACCCCTGCCAGCCACGGCTGTGGGATTCGCGCGCCTGCGCCTGCAGGCGGGCCTGGCGCGCACCGGCGGTACTGTCGCTGAAGGCGTAGGCACCTACTGCATCGTAGTCTTCGCGCGACGATTGGCCACCTCCGCCCTCCATCGGCGACTGTGCCACCAGTGCGCGTACCTGGCGGTAATCATCGCTCTGCAGGCTGATCGAAGTACTGGCCAGGCGCCGACGCAGGCCAATGGCCTGCACGCTGTCACTGGATTCGGTGGCGTCACTGCGATGGAACCGCACGCCTGCAGCCGCGCTGGTGGCATCTTCCGGCAGCGCGACGCTGTCGGCGAAGATCTCCATGCCATTGCCGCAGGGCGCTTCCTCATCGGCGTACAGACGCCAGCCCAGGCCTTCTTCGGCGAGCACGCGCTGCAGGAAATCCAGGTCACTCTCGCGGTACTGCACGCAGTAGCTGCGCACGCGCTGGCCAAGGAAGGCGTCGACGCCCTCGGCCCAGCGCCAGCGCGCGATGCCAGCGTGCCCTGCCAGTACGGCATCGACGATCGCACGCACGCTCTGTTCCTGGAACACGCGGCTGTGCCGCGCATGCTGCAGCCACCACGTCCACGACACCAGCTGCAGCCGGTAGCGCACCAGGCCACCGTCGCCGCCCAGGCAGGAAGCATCCGCAATCAGGCCGCTGCGCTGCCATTGACCACCATCGGCCATCTGCGCGACCAGTGTCGCACGCGTGCCCGGCAGGGCATCCAGCGCGATATCAGCGCGCGTGGCGAGTACATCGACATCGGTCCAGGCATGTTGGCCGAGCGCATCACCGCCGCGCCACCGCTCCACCGTGCACCCTTCCAGTGCATCGGACCGCAGTCGATACAGGCGTTGCGCGTCACCGAGCCCGGCAACCTGGGTCATCACGTAGTTCAGCTGATCCATGCCAATTCCAGTGTGAAGACGCCTGCACCTACCCGGCGGCGTCGGATTCCAGCCATCAAATCTACCAGATTGCGGTGTTCGTCAAAATCACGACGCCTCTACCGCCATGGAAGTGCGTTGTTCGTCACATAACTGACGGCATTCCGTATTCAGGCATGCCTGGACGGACCAATCCCGCGACCGCGTTCACATCGGCGGGCTAGAATCGCCCACAGTCCCCAACGAGACCCGCCATGCTGGATCAGGAAGCCCTGCTGGCCCCGATTTCGGAACACGCCCCGACCGGTGAAGACCTGTCGTTCTCGGCTGAATTCGATCGGATCATCGAAAACCGTCGTGCCGACGACCCGACCCTGGACCAGGGGGCGTGGCAGACCGACATCAAGTACGCTGACTGGAGCAGCGTGCTGCGTGATGCCACCGACCTGCTGCAGACCCGGACCAAGGACCTGCGGCTGGCAGGCTGGCTCAGCGAAGCCGCCACCCAGCTGGAAGGATTCCAGGGCCTCGCCGCTGGCTACCGGCTCACCGCCGGCCTGTGCGACCGCTACTGGGATGACGTGCATCCGCAGGCACCTGACGGCGATTTTGAAGAGCGCATCGGCAACCTGAGCTGGTTGCTGACCAACTCGCTGCAATGGCTGCGCTCCGTGCCGATTGCCGTCGCGCCGCAGGGGCGTTTCAGCCTCGCCGACTTCGAGCATGCCCATGCCCGTGCCAACAGCGGCGAAGAGGATGACGGCCGCCCTGGCCTGGACATTCTCACTGCCGCCCGCCGCGATACCCAGCACGGGTTCTACCGGCAGCTGGCCGACGACCTGCCCGACTGCAGCCAGGCCCTGGCCGAACTGCAGGCCGCGGTCGACAACCGCCTGGGGCTGGATGGCCCAAGCTTCAGCGCGGTGCGTGAGCAGCTTGAACACCTGCAGCGCACCGTGCTGCGCTTCGCACGCGAAGCCGGGGTGTTGCTCGATGGCGAAACCGAAGCCTCCTCCGACGATTTTGAAGATGCATCGTTCGGCCATGAGGCGCCGGCGTCCGAAGCGGCCCCGGTGACAGCACCGCGTGGCCCTGCGGGTGCACCCGGCTCGCGCAAGGAAGCGCTGCAGCAGCTGCGCCAGGTCGCTGAGTTCTTCCGTCGAACCGAACCGCACAGCCCCGTGGCCTATCTCGCCGAGAAGGCCGCACGCTGGGGCGAGATGCCGCTGCATGTCTGGCTCAAGCGCGTCATCAAGGACCACGGCACGCTGGAACAGATGGAAGAGATGCTGGACGTCAATCCAGAAGATTGATCTGCCTGCGGATCACGCTCGTGCGGGGATCGGGTCTGGCCCGATCCCCGTCATGTTTACTGGATCTTGAACTCGATGCGCCGATTGCGTGCGCGGCCATCGTTGCTGGTGTTGTCCGCCACCGGCTCGTCCGGCCCCTTGCCGACGACATCCATGTGGCTGCCGGGAATGCCCTTGGACACCATGTAGTTCTTCACCGACAGCGCACGCGCATGGCTGAGCGCCAGGTTCGATTCGCGCTGCCCGACATTGTCGGTATGGCCGATGATCAGGAAACGGCTGTCCGGCATCTGCGCCATCTTGGCGACCATCTCGTCGAGGATGCTCATGCCGAACGGGGTCAGACGCGCACTGCCACTCTGGAATTCGATGATCCGGTTGGCCAGCGTCTGGTCCAGCACGTTCTGCTGCGAGCCGACCTTCAGCGCGTTGGTCACGGTGTAGCTGGTATTGCTGGCCAGACTCAGGTCGCTGGCCACCTGCTGCCGCAGCGCTTCGTTGCCAACCTCACCGGTGATCCGCACTGCCTGTCCGTTCACTTCCAGCTTGCCGGGCGACACCCGCTTCAAGCCGGGATTGATCATGCCCGCCACGTAATCGCCCCAGTTCGGTGGGGTCGCGATCGTTTCGACCTGGATGCGGTCGACCACGCGCTCGGCGCCATACACGGCACGCAGATTGTTCAGCAGCTTGGCCTTGGTCGCCTGGTCAGGCACCACGCCTTCGATCACCACCGGTCGTTCGGTGGCAGCCTGTGCCGCAGCAGGCGCGTTCTGCGCGGCCAGCGGCACGGCTGCGAGCAGCAGCGGCAACGCAAGGGAGAGAGGGTTGCACAAGCGCATCATCAGGTTCCCAGGAAAGTCTCGCCGAACAGCTTGCGTGCGGTGGCCAGGGCCAGATCGTCACGGTCGAGGAAGCTGCCGAAGCGGTTGAGGTTGTAATCGCCGCGCAGATAGTCGTCCACCCATTCCGAATGCTGGATCCGGATCAGGAAGTCGCCGGCTTCCGCCGGGTCCAGCACCGCACGCAGCACCTGGCGGTCGGCGCCGTTGAAACCGACGATCATGCTCGGCGCAGCGTCGTTGCGGATCAGCACCGCCAGTTCGAAATCGCCGCGGGAGACGAAGCTGGACAGCAGATCCAGCCAGAATGCCGCCACCAGTGGGCGATAGGCCGGGTCACGGACCAGCGGAAACACCAGCGCCTTGTCGATGTTGACATCGCCCCCGCTGAGCACCGGCTGCAGCAGCAGGCCCAGTGCCGGCAGCACCTGTCGCAGCGCCACCTCGCCGTGACCGGAATCACGCAGGCGCGACTCGAGGTCTGCCACGGAGGTGCTCTCCAGGAAGTCCTGGAAGCTGCCGTTGTAGTCACCGGGATCGGTGCTGATGCTGAAACGTGCGTCCGCCAGCTGCGCCAGCGCCTGCGCCGCGTCGCTTTCCTGGTAGGCCTGGCGTGCCAGGCGGGCCAGTCCGGACCAGGCGTTGGACATCGCCAGCGGGCTGCGGCCGATGAACGGCAACGGTTCCGGCGCATCCAGGCGCAGCGCGGACAGCAGCGGGAAGCGGCGTTCGGAGGAATCGCGGCTGGCCAGGAAGTGCCCGCACAGCACCATCTTGCTGCGAGAACCCAGGAACGCGTAGTGAATCTCCGGTGCCTCGTCGTAGCGCTGCTTCCAGTCCGGGCTCTGGCTCAGCAGTTCCAGGCTCTCGCCCGCCCACCGGTCCAGCCAGCCCAGCAGCTGGTGATTGTCGGCCGCACGGACGAAATCACCGCGCGATGGCACCTTGCCGAAGTAGGAAACTCCGGCACTGACGACGCGGCTCATTGCGCACCTCCCGTGGTCTGTGCCGCAGCAGGCGCGGTGGCCGCCGGCGCGGGCGCGGCAGGGGTACCACCGGCCACCCGCTCGGGAAGCTGCAGGCCACGCTGCCAGTCACCGCCGCCCTCGCTGCCGCTGCCGGCCCGGCGGACGATGCGCATTTCCACCGTCACGGCCACACCATTGCCGTTCCAGGTGATACGGCTGGAATCATCCAGGCGCTCGTATTCGCCTTCGGCCATCAGGCGGTTGAAGCCGTTCGCGCCCGGTGCACTGAATACCTCCACGGTACGACCATCGCCGGTCACCGCCGTGATCTTCACGCCCGGCACCTGACCCGCGTTCGGGTACTGCATGGTGGTCCACTGCGGCGGGGTATTGCGATAACGAAGCACCTGGCCATCGATCTCGATGCTGTACTCCAGCGCGCCGGCAGCCGGCGACGGCAGGATCTCGAAGATCGTGGTGTCCTGCGCCGCGCCGGCGGCAGAGCCGCTCACCCAGTTGCCATAGTTGGCAACCAGCTCAGCCGACAGGTTCACACCCTGCCCTGCCCAGCGGCGGGTCTCCAGCAGCGGGCCGCGCTGGATCACCAGCGTGCCGAGCGCGTCCTTGTTGAAGGCGGCAATGCTGCCACTGGCACCGAAGATGCCGGCGATGTCGCTCGGTGCGGCATCCACATCCGAGTTGAGGTTGAACGGGTACTGCTGTCCGATGCGTGCCTTGAACGGGTCGTAGACCTGCGCCTTCCAGGTCTTGTTGACCTCTTCCTCGGTCGGCGGGATCAGGGCGCTGAAGGTCTGGGTCAACGGGCGCAGCAGCAGCGGGCGCAGGGCTTCACGCTGCTTCTCGTCCAGCCCGGTCAGTACCTGCTCGTCGACCAGCGCCAGGCCCGCGCTCAGTTCGGAGCCTTCATTGCTGAAGGTGTCCTGCATCAGCTTGCGGGTGCCCACGCCGATTTCGCCCTGGCTCTTGATGGCATTCAGGCGCGCACGCAGTTTGCCCAGTGTCTCGAAGTAGGCCGTGATCACTGCCGGCTGATCGCCACGCTCACTGGTGAGCCGCGCGATGCCTTCGAACGCCTTGCCGATCGGACCCACCGGCTGCGCGGCGGCCGTCGCTGCCGGGTCCTTGCGCAGGATGGTGCGCTGGAACCAGGCCACGAAACCCTTGCGCGCCTTGCTCGAACGCGCCTGCGCCGGCGGGTTGTCCCATACCGTCTCCTCGTTGATGCGCTCCAGCAGAACACGGAGCGGCGAGTTGCCGGGATCACCCAGCTTGTTGATGCGGGCCACCGCCTCGTCGAACGTACTGAACTCGGCCACGCTCAGGCCCTGCACGAACTTGCTCCACTCGCGCGCGTAGTCGTTCTTGTACAGGGTCACCAGCTCGCGCGAGACATGCTCGGGGCTGCCGGCCAGCGACAGATCGCTCTGCTCGGTGGTACCCAGCACCCAGTCGGTGGTGCTCAGCTGGGTATTGGCTGCTTCCTTGATCGCATCCTTTACGTACTCTTCCCACGCCTTGCGCGAGAACGCACCGGAAATCGCATAGCTGCCGTTGATCAGGCGCCCGTTGCGCTCCACACCCACCAGGCTGTCGACGGTGGTGGTTCCAAAGCGGGCGCCGGCACGTGCCTTGATCTGCGCGTACACGCGCTCCATCGCCGGCTGCCCCTTCATCACCTGCCCCAGCGCCTGACGCGTGTCGGACACCAGCGTGACCTTGTTCTGTATCTGCGGCCAGCTGGGCTGGCCCGCCTGCGCTACGTAGAAGGTCATCAGCTTCTCGGCCGCGCGCACCATCTCCTCACGGCTCATCTGGCCGCGGTTGGCCTCCAGCCAGGTGCGCCAGAACAGCGTCAGCTGCTGCGACAGGTGAGCACCTTCGACGTACTTCGGGTTACCCAGCATCAGGTAGGTCTTCAGTGCGTTGTACGCATCGTTGGTACTGGTCGGCGATGCGTTCTGATACAGCACCTCGCTCTCGGCGGCAGCGCTGCTGCCCTGCCCAAGCTTGTCGCGCTCGGCGACCACCTGGCCGAGATAGTTCTCCAGATTGGAGACGGTCGGCGCCAGCATCACCTGCTGCATGCCGTGGTTGTACTCACGCAGCAGCTTCTCGCGGATCGCGGTGCCCTGGTACAGGCCCAGATGGGTGGTGATGCCGCCCTCCTTGCCATAACGGTCCAGCTGCTCCATGCGATCCTGCAGCAGAAGCAAGGCGTCGATGCGCGACTTCAGGTCCATGCGGTCCTTCTGCACGCGCACGGCCTGATCCAGGTCCTTGGTGGCATTGGCCACCAGCTGGGCATTGGTGGTGTACGACCAGGTCCACAGGCCCAGCGCCAGCGCCAGCACACCCACTGCGCCCAGGAACACGCCATAGCGCAGCCGGTTCTGGTGCGGGCTGGAATACTGCCGGACCAGTTCCTTGTCGGCGAAGATCACCTTGCGGAACAGGTCCTTGAGGAAGAACGCGGTATGGCCGGTCGGCGCCTCATCGACATTGGACCCGCGCTCCAGGTTGAACTGGCGGCCGACGCGTTCGGACGCGTGATGCACCGAACGGCCTTCCTGCAGTGCGCTGGAGAAGTAGAAGCCACGGAACACCGGCTTGAACTGGTAGGGGTTGTCCTCGAACAGCGTAGCGATGAAGGTGCGCAGCGCCGGCTTGATGCCGACGAACTCCAGCGGCAACGACAGCAGCCCAGGCGAGACTTCACGGCCACGCTGCATCGCCATGTGGGTCAGGCTCATTTCCTTGATGCCTTCGGCCAGCTCGTCGAAATGGCTGTCGAATGCCGCCAGCGCGTCGCCCTGCTGATGCACGTCGAACGGCAGCGTCGCACCCCACACATGCTCGCGCTCGCCGGGATCGAGGTTGCGGAAGAACTCGCTGAAACCGGCGATGAGGTCGGCCTTGGTGAACAGCACGTACACCGGCGCGAACACTTCCAGCCGCTCGGTGATTTCCTGCACGCGCTGGCGCAGGTTCTTGGCCAGCTCGATCGCGAACTCCGGCTTGCTGCCGGACAGCTCGGCCAGGCTGGCGGCGATGATCACGCCGTTGATCGGTGCGCGCGGGCGGTTCTTCTTCAGCAGGCCGAGGAAGGTCAGCCACTCCATGCGGTCCTCGACGCTGACCGAGTAACGGCCAGCGGTGTCGAGCACGATACCGTTGGTGGTGAAGTACCAGTCGCAGTTGCGGGTACCACCGATGCCCTGCACGACGTTGCCGCGGTTGTCCTCGAACGGGAACTGCAGGCCGGAATTGAGGATGGCCGTACTCTTGCCCGCAGCCGGATTGCCGATGATCACGTACCACGGCAGCTCGTACAGCGCGGCGTTGCCCTTCAGCACGCCCATCCGCGAGGACTTGATCTGCTTGACCGCGTCCATCATGCGCGTGCGCAGCGCCTCGGTATCGGCACGCTGGGCGGGTTGAGCGGTGGCTACCGCCTTGTCCGCCTCATCCTTGACCATCGCCTCCACGCGCTTGGCCGCGCGACGGGCCAGGATCCGCTTCACGATCCAGACCAGCAGCGCCAGTACCAGCAGGCCGGCCAGCACGATGGCCACCCAGATGCCGATCTGCCTTGCTTCGGCCTCACCGTAGTGGGCCAGCGCAGCGGCACCGACCAGGCCGAGCACCATCCAGAGACGGTAGTCGCGCAGGTAGTAGCTGAAATTGCTCAAACTCATGCAGGGATCCAGGAAGTCAGGGGGCCGACGGCGCATCGGCCGCCTGCGTCGGGGAAGGAAGAGGGTCGACCAGGCCGAACAGTCGCTGATGGTTGTCGGCCACGCCGAGCAACAGCACCGGCTCGGCCTGGCGGTCAAGCTGTGCGCGGGCCAGTGCCAGCTGCGCCAACGGCAGCACCGGGCCCAGTTCGCCTGCGCTGATCGCTAGCGCCAGGCTCTGCGGACTGAAGTCCAGGTCGGGAGCCAGCGACGCCGTGATGGCGGCGGCATCGACCATCAGATCGCCCCGGTGATCGGCATCATGCAGCACGAACTGGGCCTGTGCTCCCTCCAGGCCCAGCGTCTGCTGCCACTGCGCAGCGAGCGTCGCCAGCTGACGGCGCTGTTCGGCCGGCCGGGTCGCCTCGATCTGCTCGGCGCGTACCAGTTGCGGGCGCCACAGCCGCGCGTCGCCTTCATGGGCAACGCCCCGGCTCGCCAGCAGGACGCCGGCGGCACCCTCGCCCGGTATGCGGCCATCCGGATTCTGTGCGGTTGCCAGCACACCGGAGGACTGCCATGAGGAAACGATGGCGGCATCGATCGAAGAAGACGCGGACACCAGCAGGTGCCAGCGTGGCTCGCCCTGATCCAGTGCGTCGATCACCCGTTGCAGGTGCGGCCACACCTCGCGTGCGCCGTCCAGCGAGGTGACCCGGACATCGAAGCGGCGCGCATCGATGCCTGCCATCCGCGCCTGCTCCAGCAGCCATGTCTGCACCCAGGGGCGCAGCGCATCGGACCAGCTGCCCGGCACCAGCAGCTCGACGCTCAGTACGTTCTCCACGCGCTGTTCGTCGCGACGCCGCAGACCGGCCACCACCACTTCCTCGGAAGCCATGATTTCCGGCAGCGCCGCGGATGCTGCCTCCAGCAGTTCCTCCAGCACCGGCTGCAGCAGGGCAAGCGCACGCCGTTCGTGGGCTGCGGTGTCGATGCCGTCCTGACGGGCCTGCAGCACCAGGAACTCATCGAGGTCCTGCGCCGCGCTCATGCGCACCGGCAGGTTGTAGTTGTCGCGGAAGCGGCCATCGAGCGTCGGACGCGGCGGCGCAGCGGCAGCAGCCAGCCATGATTGGGCATCCAGATCCACACCCAGCCTGAGGCCACCGGCAATCAACGCCACCGATGGCGGCACCATCACCTTCGTCGCGACGGCTTCGCCTTTGCCCTTGGTCGGCTCCCCATCGTTGGCCGCAGCCTTGTCCAGCGCCGCATCGACGCCACGGCGCGCGGCGCCACGCAGCATGAAGCCGGCACCGCTCAGGCCGACGGGCAGCAGGCCCAGGTAGGCCAGCATCTGCATGCCGGTCGGTACCGTGCCGCTGTTGCGCCAGTAGAGAATCGTCGCGCCCCAGGTGGCGACGAAGATCATCACCACCGAAGCTGCTTTGCCCAGCCATCCTGCCATCAGTTGCCCTGCTCCATGCGCTGCTCCTGTCGACCGCGCAGGTCAACGCAGACCGGTCATGGCCTGTGAAGCGACCAGCGTCGCTCCACACGCGGTGCGGTCGCCGTCGCGCGCCACCGGCTGACCGTCGATGAGCACTGTCGCGTCGCCACTGACAATCGTGGTCGCGCCATGCACGGCGCACAACGCACGATCACCGACGCGCGCCACCGGCCTGCCATTGATGTCGGTCTGTCCGGTGCCCGCCACCACGGTCCCTCCGTGGCTGAGCGGGTCACCGACGACGATAAACGGTCGTGCCATCCATCATGCTCCTTGATCCATGTGTGACCCGGCGTTCCATCGCCCCCCGGTTCCCCCGACGACGCAGGCCATCGGCGTAACCATACCAGTACCGCCGTGCGGTTATCACCCTTGACGGGACAGTTCCTCGCGCTTTGCCACCCGGGCGGCGCGGCAGCGGTCCGTCATTTCCACGTGAACATAGTCCTTGATGCTCCGCCAGTTTCCGCCCCAGTCCAGGCCCGCCTGTTCAGCCAGCTCGCCGTACAGGAAGTACCCACGCCGGGTCCACGGATCTTCCATGTCCCATTGCAGCTTGCCATCGCGGATCGGTGCGCTGTCCACGCCCAGCCCATACTGGTGGCAGCTCTGCCAGGCACCGGCCCGCGTCGCCTTGCCACCGGCCATCAGTTCGGCCTGCCGCTGCGGACTGCGATAGCCTTCGATCAGCACCATTTCGTAACCGTACTGGCGTCGCATGACCTCATAGATGGCCAGCACGCGCTGCTGCAGATCGGGATCGATCTGATCCCATTTGCGATCAGCCGTGACGATTTCAGGCCGCAAACGACGCACTTCGGCAGTGGTGAACACCTCCGGCGGCGGCGGCGGCGGCGGCGTCAGCCGCTCCCCGCGTAGCAGCTGGGCGACCATCGAACTCGATTCCGCCAGATCATCGCCCCTGAAATCCTCCAGCACCACGGTCTGCCGCGTGACGAATATCACAGTTGGAGGAATCAGCAGCAACGCTACGGCGACAACCAGAATGAGCCAATGACGCCGCAGCGCCCCGTGCACGGCTCCGACCTCTTCACGAACCCCACTGCGCACGCGGGTGGCGCCGTGACCGACCCTGTCACCCACCTGCCCCGCCCGACGACGGAATCCGCCCAGACGCTTCGCGATCGTCTGACGCAGCGATTCGACCGTCTCGGGGAACAACAGTACCCAGCACACGCCGGCCACCAACAGTACGACGGCAATGGCAGCAACCACGATTGGCAACACCGGTCCTCCCTGACACGCGATCTGGTTGACGCCCCAACCGCTTTCACTAAGAATGCGCAAATTCGCTTCGGCAGTTGCCGACTCAAACCAAGGGCTGGATGCACTTGAATAATGGCGGAATCAATCGGCCAAGTCTGCTCTCAGGGGGAGCGCAGGCAAAGGGCCAGGCCCCGAATTCGGGCCGTATTCTGGCAGACATGGAGGGCCGGCAGGCAACCGCGTCGCCACGTGCCGCACGCGCGCCGTCCAGCGGCAAACGCCGTACGGTCCTGTGGCTGGCATTGGCCAGTGCCGTGGTCGTCATCGCCGGGCTGACCGCCTGGGGTCTGTCCGGTAACAATGACTACAGCGACCCGTCCGAGTATTCACTGACACCCGACACCGGCCATGTGACCGGGCACCCGGACGCCCCGTCGGTGGCACCGGGTGAAGGTGCCGCGATGATCGTCGATGCACCCGCTTCTCCGACTGAGCCGGCGCTGCCGGCCACCACCGGGAGCCCACCCGCTCCTGCCGCTGACGCGGCAACCGCTGCTGCGGGCGCTGCCGCAGCCACCGGCACCGCTGCAACGACGCGGGCACGGGGCGTCCAGCCGGGTGAACGCAGCAGTCGCGCCGCCGGTACCGCAGGCAAGGGCGATGAAAATCTGCTCGGCACCCTGCTCGGCATCATCAAGGAAGAGGACAAGGCCAAGGCAAAAGCCAAGGCCCAGCCTCAGAGCATGGATGATCTGATTGCCCAGATCGAAGCAGACCAGCGCAAACGCGCCGAAGACGAGCGCGCCGCGTTCGAGCGCGTGGCCAGCAAGAAGTCCGCCTCGACCGAATCCAACATCCAGGCGCAGCTGCGCAGCTGCCCCAGCCCCACGTCACTGAAAGGCGTGGACTGCCGGCGCAGGATCTGTGCGGCGGTGAGCGGCAAGGATCCGGCCTGCCCGGCGATGTGATCCTCAGCCCTGCCTGCTGACGCGGGCAGGGGCCTGCCGCACGGGCCCGCTCAGAGCGGACGCCGATCGGGCTCGAACTGCGCCATCACCTCGGGTTCCACGAGCCGAAGAGGATCGTTGGCATCGATTGCGCACTCGTCTTCCACCCACTGTGGCCACACGGGCGCGCGGCAGGATCGAAGGACCAGCCATCTGCACAACACCAAGGGCAGCAGCAAGGGCATCAGGATGAAGCGCGCGCCCAGCAGGCTGGGACCGAGACTGGCCACCACGAACAGGTAGCAGTTGCGCCATGACGGCGTCACGGACAGATTCATCTGGCGACCCTCGATGGTATCGACCACCTCTGCCGGCCCCTGCTCCATGTAGCGGCGAATGAACTCCCAGATGCCGCGGATCTTCTGTTCGTCGTCGAAGTAATGGCCCACCGCGAAGGTCCGTTTGATCACCCGATCCTCAAGGATGCTGCAGCGCAGGTCGCGCAGGAAGGCCTGGCTGGTCCCCTGCCCGATGTAGAACACGGCCTCTTCCCATGGGACGGATACAGCGCCCTCTTCCCCACCCGTGAAGAAATAGACCGTCCGGTTGCGCCGGTTGAACCGTGTCGGATACCAGACATAGGTGAAGAACTCGTAGCGCAGCGTCGTGTGCCAGAACAGCACCGGGGCACCGACCACGCACACGCCGACCATGGCGTACATCACCCAGTCCCAGAAGTCGCCTTCCAGGTTCGGGATCACCAGCGTGAAAAGCAGGAAGAAACCGAACAGGAACAGGGCCAGTGTCCCCAGCAGGACCATGGTGGTCGAGACCATTCCGCGCAGGCGGAACCTTCGGTCGATCAGATCGATGTAGGTCGAGTTGAAATGAACCAACGACGCACGTTCGTCAGGTGCAACCTCCTCGGCGACCCGAGGATCGAAACGCGAGGCGCTCTCCTGCGCCGAGAGAAAGCGATCCGTCGGGAAACTGCGCATCCAGCCGCTGTACATCCGTGATCCTCGCTCACTCGTCTGAGCGAGAATGCCACGCCATGCATCCAACGCCCACTTCACGCATTCAACGAGGTTGCCTGCAGCTGCTGACGAATCACATCGTTACGGGCCTTGGCTGCCGTGATCGAGTCCTTCCAGAAGCGCTCCATTTCATCGGCACGACCTTCCACGCGATTTACGCGTCCGTATACGACGGGTGCACGGAGCGGAGCTGCGCCCGAGTCGTCAGATACCTCGCGCCTGATCACCCCCACTGGCCAGACTGGCCTGCGGCACAATTTCATTGTCAGGAAACGGAATAGCGCCCAAGGCAATGTCACGGGCAGCGCTATCCACATCAGTCCCGCGCCAGCGGAAGACACATGGATGATGAATGCATTTCGCAACGTTGGCGCCACCGATGTGTACAGCTGAAGCGGAGGAAACGGAAGTGCAGAGCGGCCATCCTCCATGAAGCGCCTGATCATTTCCCAATGTGCGAGCGTGATGCCAGGATTGGACCCGCTATCCGAACCAACTGCAAAGGTATGGACGACCTGATCTCCCTTCATGACCAATCCACGCAGGTCATACGTGGCACCTTCATCCGGCCCAAGAGGCTTGTCCCTCCCAATGACGAAATTGACACTTGACCATGGCACTGAAATTACGCCCCTTCGCCCCCCTGCGAAGATGTGGACTTTCCTCTCACGCCTATCGAATCGGATGGGGTAGTACTGATATCTGAATATATCTCTACCAAGAAGCATCCGGTAGGTGAAGGCAGCGAAACCGAGCATGAGGACAGAGAGGACGCCGACCGTAATCGTCATCTCAGAACTAATGGACTTTCCCTCGGCGTGCATCGCGAGAGTTGCATACACAAATGCCAGAACGAAAACCAATACAAGACCGAGGATCACGCACCCCCACATCGCGCCCCAGCCACGATAGAGGAAATGGCGGTCGACGTACTCAATGTAGTCGTCATCAAGGTACACGATCCCCTGATCAAGTGGCGTGACGCCTGACGAATCGAATTTTCGAACATCTGCACCTTTCTCATATCCGGAAAGGGGGCGGTTGTTGCAATACCTCTGGCCAAGCCAACCCGCAAATTGACTCATCGGCAGCCCTAACTCCATCAATTCTGGGTCATATTAAGTCGGTACAGCACGGTTATCAACCAAGCGAACGTTCGATCAAATAGACGATGTATATGCCGGACGCGATACCAACCACGGTGCAAATCAACGGCCATGTTCTGTCCAGGAAGCCAAGCGGCGCATTGTCCCGCCAATCGAGCTGGAAACGATCCGCCTCATCAATCACACATGTAGCTTCTACTTCTGAAGGCCATTGCGGAACGCGACTTGTGGTCATGGCGAGCCAGCGGCCCAAGGAAATGAAACTGAAAGGCAATGAGGCTAGAAGGTGCAACCAAGGCCAGTGAATGAAATTGGCGAAGGTGCGGGCGACGCCAAAAACAAACCCCTCCTTTCGATCATGGATCGGCATGCAGAGCGGGATCTCTTTGCAAAGCCGTTCGATCACATCGTCCTCGCCCTCCATGTACAGGCGCAAGAACTCCCACATTCCCAGCAGGTCCTGAAGCCCTCCCATGTACTCATAGCCCAAGGAGTAGGTCTGCAGAACTGTCTTCCCATCATCAGACAAGAAGTGAACACGAATGTCGTTGGTTCTTCCGATGGGCGGCGTTGTTGACTCGCCGACGAAGAAGAACAGTCGATCCCAGTCACCGGACGCGACCGTGCCATCCTGTCGAAAAAAATGAACCTTCCGATTGACTCTATCCAAGCGGATCGGGTAGTGCGTCCACCTGAAGCATTCACTCCTGAACAACCAGACAATACCGGCAAGAATAAATACCGACACGGGAACGATAAAGGCCCAGAAGCACCACAGAATCCAGCGCTCATCCTCTTTGAAGGGCTCCTCCATGATGATGACGTGAATCAGGAGATAGGCCGAGGTTGGGATGAATACAAGCGCCCCAAGAAGCGAGAGCCAAACATTGAAGCCTTTGACTGGATACCAGCGATCCACGACCTCCATGAAAGCGGAGTTGAATCTGATGACGGACAAGCCGCTCCTCGCCTGAACACCCGCAGACCTGGAGACATCCAGCTGTGCCCGCCTTTCATCATCAGTCAAAGGCCGATTTACTGCGAATCGGAGGCTTCCTGAATTGATGCCTGCGTAATCCAATTGCACTCCATCAGATGGCGTATGCGCGAGTTAGAGCAAAGTGGCCCATGCTGTGCATACGTCGGGCAGCGTCACCTACGCTGCGACGACTCTAGAATCTAGCGCCAGTAAACCAAGGAGGCACGCCAAGGACAGCAAACATCATGAAGATAATAATCGCTGATATGGTTCCAAGCAGCGCCCAACGCCTGGTCAAGTGAGTCAATCTTCCCGAATACGCCAATTGCTCCGCCTCTGTCAGCCTCCTGACCCGGAAGGAGTTTTTGTGCCCTTCCAGCGCCATCTCAGTGCGAATCTCGTCTGGCCACTCAGGCCTAGGCGCCATACGGGAGATCCAGAGCCCGGCCTTCTCGAACCAGTACATAAAGGCCCCGACGATCCCAACGTACAGCAGAGGAAAGGCACCCGACTTGACCCGATGACGATCATCTATGAGACCTCCGTAGAGCCGACGATCCATCAGCACCAAGTCTGCCTTTGGATCATCAGGTGACGGCAACGGATCCACTTCCGGCAAGCTTTCAGGCTGCCCGTCCATGTATCCCCGAACGAACTCCCAGATCATCTCAGGCGCACGAACATCCCTATGAGGCTGCGTCAATGGCACATATGCCTTAATCCGTCCATCCGAGTCATCAACGTCCACAACGGCGAGCACATAGCCGGTGGCCGCGCCCGCCATGCTGTAGCTTCTGGATACCATGGAGACGGGCTGAACTTTGTCATAGTGCATTGTCACCCACCCAATCTTGGGTCCGAGCCATGAATAGAAGCGCCGATGCCTTCTACTCAGCACTACCGATGGCGCCATAGGTCGCACCACCGATGCTATTGACCATGCAAAGAACCCACCCGAAATCACGAGAAGCACTCCATATGCCGCCGCCGCATGGGGCCAGAAATTCCGGCTGGAGAGAAGCCCCCCCATTACGACATCAGCGAAAACCATACTCAATCCGGCGCATCCGATTACCAGTCCAAGCACGAAAGCGAAGCCCCTGCTCGAGGCCTGCCCCCCTTGAACAAATACCATGAACGAATCGTTGAGTGACTGAATCGCCTTTACGGAGGCTGGCTCCTGGCCTTGAGGATCTTTCCCGCTCCCGAGAAATTTTCCCCAGCCCCCACTCTTTTCCGGGAGCCTACTCATACCAAACAGAGCATCGCGAGCACTTCTGTTCATGATAATTATTTCTTTCTAGCCGTAGGGAACTCAAGATTCGTCGACAACGAAGGAATGGCATTTCTATCGGGGAAATAGGAAAGCTTCATTCCGAAGCCGACCACTTCCGTGTAGCGCTCAGCTTTATCGTCGAACCACCTTCCGATTGTGTTCATCACACCGACTATCATTCCACGACCAGAGCCCAGCCGCCCTTTCACCACCGCAGCGCCACTCTCATCCACTTCAACATCGGGCTGCCCCTCACCTCCAGTAAGCCTGATGTTCCTCTTGAAATTGCGCTCTCGGGGCTCACCGTCCTGTAGATCAAAGGATGAAATTACGACCTTCTTACCATCTTCTGTAAATCCAAAAAATGTGACGGACAATGAAGTGCCTTCCGCATATCGAGGGAGGGCAATTTCATAAACACCGAGTGTCGCATTCCCATTGGCTATCGGACTCAGGTCCGCAGCTGCAACCAGGGTCACTCGTTGAAACTGATAGACCTCATCTTCAAGCCCAGAGAATGCTGCAACGGTTTCACTGCCCGCTATCGCAAAAGGATTCTTCTTGACAATCTCACCGGAAATCCGCTTGCGCAGCCCAAAAATACCGTTATCCAACCAGAATTCAACAGGAGAAAGCTCATCATCAGCAGTACCGAACGCTTGGATCGCCATGTACACGGCAAGCCCCAGAGCTGCCACGGCAATGAGCAGCCATCCCACTGGGCCAAGTGTTATCCCAAGGACAGTTGCGGACGCCGCGCCACCAGCAGTGGCGCCTAATGCAGCGGTAGTGAATCCAAACGCGGCAACCGACCCCGCGATCGCTGCTGCACCCGAGCCAACCGTCCACCATCCAGAATCGGAGTCCCCCTTCGCAACCTTTTGTGCCCCTTGAAATACGGTGAACAGACCGTCGGCAACGCCCGCATACAATCCAAGCTTTGCGGCAAAAGCTGTCACCGGTACCAGTTCGGTCGCTGGGGTGCGGGCAACAAGAACTTGAACGGCGACGCGCAGCTCAAGGCCGGCACTGACTGCCGCCAGTCCTGCCGCGAAAAGCTTTACTCCATTTTCGGCCCTATTGTTTCCTTTCTTAAATTCAGAAATCGCCCCCCAAATGGATGTCGCCTGAAAGAGAAGGACGGCCGAACTCATCATTGCATCTGCACGCGTGGCGATTCTGCTCAAATGACTTCGCAGGAGTGGATTCTCAGGGACATGCGTAGATGGGATTCTGGTTTCAATGGCCTCAAGTCCTAACCGGCGCAGAGCCGTCTCATCCAACTGCACACCGCTCTGCACTCGTCGAACAATCCACAAGGCGACCTCTGCCATCTCATCCTGTGTTCGGGGCTCAGAAAAGAGAACCGCACCGTTCACCGCCTCAGACAACACCCACCCCTCTTGGCGGAGGTTGCCCCGAGTTCTCATATACTCCATGCCGTCGATCATCGGCCCCATGCTGACGGCAGCTCTCGGATCAATTCTTGCAGGACCAGTGGCCACTTCCATCATCCATTGCGAGATCCGCTGCCATGTGGTCCTATGCACCTCCGGCGCAGGCACTAAATCATCTCGAATGAGACCTGCGATCGTAACTCTTCGTAAAAGCATGGCAAATTGGTCTGGCCTGCTCTGTTGCAGTCGCCCCATAACTCCCGTCGCAGTCTCGATAAGCGATGCGGTCGCCTGATTTGCTGCGCGCTGGATACGGATCGAACTCCTGATGTTGTTTATGCGCTCGATTGCACCATTGCCAATCAGCATTTCAGCTGCAATGGACTTTGCAAGTCCAACAGAATCAAGCTTATCCTTGAACGTTGGTGGCGCGTTCTCCATCAGCTTCAGTGCCGCGTCATCCGAGGCGGCTAGCGCTTTCGAGAACCAATTCCCAGGATCTGAGTCCGGGAGATCAAGCACACGCTCCCAGACGACTTTTCTTTCGTTCTCATCGATTCCCGAACCAGCGACGCACTGAATGACCATCGACTCAAAGTCCAGTGCACTGCGGTGGTCTTCGTTATCGAAGTCATAGCGCTGCTGCGCGTCCCAAGCGACAGACTCCTTCCATATGCAGAAGTCAGCGCCGATAGCCTTCGTTTGCTCGATGTAGCGCTTGAATTCCTCCGAGGTAGCAAGGGCTTCGCGCCACTTCGCCTCGTCGATATGCTTGAGATAGCGCTCTGGCCCATAGTTCTTGTTCCACCACGGACCAGGGTTGGCCTCCGCACTAGCCCTGATCCCCTCAATCATCTCCGATACAACACGTCGCCTGGCCTTCTCGGAATCGACCATTCCTGAAGCGTCTGCAGCAAGTGCCGATGCCCGGTTTCTGTTGTGATTGATCTGAGCAGTGACGCCCACAGCGTCAGGCAGAACAAGCAAAATGCCTGTTTTTCGCGGGACATTCCGAGAAATTCTATCCATCGTCGACTTGATGAAGAATGGCGACTTGGGATCAAGCATCAAGAACTCACTGGAGAGTCCGCGCTCGTAGAGTGGCTCCAGAAGATGTTCGTTGATTCGGCTCCGCACTACTGCAGGTGCATAGTCCGCCACATATCCATCCAAGCGCTCTGGCAGTTGCATTGCGCATGGGATGCTGCTTCCAGCACCGAGCGTTTGAGCCGAAGCGGCAGTCACAACATCCAGCTCCAACATGCGCTTAGCCCGACGGCCATCTTCATCCTTTGCGTAGCCTGCAAGAACGCCTCTCGTCCAACGATATCGGCTATATGCGATCCATACCTTCTCGTCCTTCTTGGGGTCGAGCACGATAGCCTGAAGCGCGTGCGCATTGTGTTCCGCTCGCGAGCACGCCGCCTCCGGCCCGGGTTCGTGCGGCAGGAGGTCAACCGGAGATCGCCTCAGCAATCCCAGTTTATTGATCTCATAAGCATCCCAGGAGCCATCGACTTTCAGAACGTATAGAAAACCTGCTGGCAACGCCCTCATCACGTACCAGTGATGCTTGACCTCTTCCTCGCCGGAGAAGCCGTTGTCCAAGGCTGTCAGGCCTCGGGCGAGTTCGGGTGACATGCCTTGCACAGTGCTGGCGAAAGGGCCAAGTGGCCTCATGCCAGCCGGCAGCGCAGTGTAGGTGACCGGGAGAATGGCCAACCCCTCCTTCACGCAATTCGGACACTTATCCCCCGACGCCTGTTGAGTTTTTGCCTTGGCTTTAGTGCGCGCGCCGACGATTCCGGTGTCTGCCATATTCTGCTCCCTTTTAACCCTAAAGACCCTGGCGCCCAGAGAAGGATGCCCAGAACTGCTCGCTGAGCGACTCAAGCGCAACGATTGGTGAGTCGCCCTTCTGAACTGCACTCTCCATGAGATGTCTTACTTCATCGTCATCGTCGAAGTGGTCTCCAACGAGATGACGATGAAGCGCATAGCTGACCATCTCGTATTCAGTCTGCAGCCGCCATCGCCGCTCGCCCGCTCGGATGTCGCGATCTATCTTGGCGCAATCGATCTTGCGATAGGACGCCGAGTCAAGGTTAAGAGAGTCAATTACTTTGTTGATGCGTCCGAAGTTCATGAATCGACCGGGATCTAGAGGACGATGTGGGCCGCTCGCTGGAGATGCATCGGCCAACTCAAGCACTTCGGCCCTTCCATCCCTTGCAATCCAACACCAACGTTCGACCGGAGCAACCAGATTACGGATTTCATCAAAGCTGATGAATTGGGGTAGAAGATCCATGACCCTCGGGTCCCAGAAGCGGAACAACCTGCGTTCTCCGCCAGAGGAAACGGCTGCGCGGCGCGCAAGGCTTCTCGCTATCTCAATGGCAGAGACCCTGCTAGCTATGAACGCGCATACAGATCGCGCACCAGGGGGAACGGATGAATTACCCTCAACTTCACACATCGCACGGTCAAGTGCGGCATCAATCAGTGGATCCCGGCCGACTTCGCGGACGGGAACTAGGTAGGGACAATGAGCCTCGCTCATCAATGTTCTGCTTATAGAGACTCTGACCCTCTCCCTTCCCTCGGCTTCCAATAGTGATAGTGGGTCTGCCAGAGTTGGATCGATTAACAGGTGTACGCTCCACCGCTTCGAGCCGTCCACATCGCGGACCGCGTCAGCGATGACCTGCAGCGCTGCGTCGATTGTATTAGACAATTGCCGCTCCATCGGCCGCTGCTGCCTGATTCCTGTAATCGCAACCTCTGAATGCACCGGACGGCACCTTCGCCTCACCGGGCACACTCGCCGGCCCCAGCCATTCCCTCTGGCTCGCCTTGAATTCCACCTTGCCCGGCGCGCCCAGTTCGATGTTGTCGCCCTCGATCCGGATGTAGGCCCCGGCCGCCGTCGCCAGCAGATGCTTGCTCGGCGCCGACAGCTGCACGTCCGCTTCGGTGCTCGCGATGCGTACCTGCGTCTTTGCGGCCACGATCGCCTGGTTCTTGTGCGCACGCGCACTCACCTTGCCCTGCGCCGCATGCAGCGCGATGCCGCGCTCCTGGTTCGGGCTCTCGCCGCTGGGTTCCATGCCGGCGGTGTACAGCACCAGCCCGCCGGCCACGGCCATCGTCAAGGAGCCCTGCGTCATCCAGTTCAGTGCCACGCCGCTGGCCAGCGTGGTATGCGTGCCACTGACCCACACCTGGTCGGCCGGGGTCAGGCTCAGCACGCCGGCCACGCCACTGCCCAGCAGGACAGGCGCACTCCAGCCCGGCGCTTCACCCTCGCCACCGGCAATGCTGCCCGCCGCACTGCCACTGTGGGTGGCGCGCAGGGTCTCCTGCAGTTCGGTCAGCGTCGTGTCCACCGGCAATTCGGCCGCCTCGCCAGGCAGCTGCGCCTGCTGCTTGCCTGCCGACTCGGCCAGCTGCTT